>DOMD01000195.1 GCA_003510525.1 Candidatus Omnitrophota bacterium | reverse complement strand
AAAGACGGCGTTAAGCCTTCAAGGTATAAAAGCCATACGGTGCATTATGGATGGATTATCAATAGAAACCAGAAACCAGTAACCAGTAACCAGAAGAAATTTCTCTCTGGTTTCTGGCAACTGGCCTCTGGTTTCTCCCGAACGAAGTGAGGGCATATGGAAGAGATAATTTTGGAAGCGCAAATAAGAAAAGATAGCGGCACAGGCAGGGTTAATCGTCTGCGTAAGCAGGCAATTATCCCGGCAGTGGTTTACGGCGAGGGACGAAAAACGCTTACCATCCAGGTGCGTTCAAAGGATTTTGTGAATTTGATGTCGGCGCATCACGGCGAGTCTTTTGTTTTGAACCTGAGGATAAAAGAAGACCTGAAAAATGAAGATAAGGCGGTTTTGATCAAGCAGGTCCAGCACAATCCGGTCACCGACGATATAGTGCATATTGATTTTAATGAGATTTCTCTGACTAAAAAAATAAGGGTAAAGGTTCCGGTTGCCGCCAAGGGTGAGTCTGTCGGGGTTAGGCAGGACGGCGGGGTATTAGACCATGTCCTCTGGGAGATTGAGGTTGAGTGTTTGCCTACCCAGATACCCAAATCAGTCGAGGTGGATGTTACCGCTTTAAAAGTGGGTGATTCTATTCATGTCCGGAACCTGGTTATCCCTCAGGGCTTGAAGGTATTTAATGACCCTGAAGCGACAGTATTGGCGGTGGTCGCTCCGATCAAGGAGGANNTCTGCTAAGACAGCTCCGGGAGAGAAGAAGTAGTGATAGCCCATTGTGCTGTCACTACATGAGGCTTCAGGTGAAGTTAGTCGTAGGTCTAGGGAATCCCGGCCCGGAATATAGAAACAGCCGGCATAATTTGGGTTTTATGGCCCTTGACGGTCTGGCCAAAGATTTACTGCTTGAGTTTAGGCTTGACAAAGAGAGCCGTTCGATGCGGACAACAACTTTTTTTAATAAAGAAGATGTTATCTTATGCAAGCCTCTTACCTATATGAACCTTTCCGGTGAGAGCGTCTTGAAGCTGAAAACAATAAATAAACTCACCGCGCGGGATATCCTGGTTGTCTGCGACGATATAAGTTTAGAGTTGGGCAGGTTAAGAATCAGGGCCAAGGGAAGCTCCGGAGGCCATAAGGGGCTAAATTCTATCATTAAGGTTTTAGGCTCAAATGAATTCAGCCGCCTGCGCATCGGGGTATCTTTACCTAAAAAAAAACAGGATGTAAGCGATTATGTATTGACTGATTTCTCTCCCTCTGAAAAGAAGACAATCCGTCAGGCCTTAGATACGGCGAAAGAGGCGGTTGTATGCTGGCTGAAAGAGGGAATAGAAACAGCGATGAATAAGTATAATGGACAATAATAAGAGGAGAAAGTAATGATTAATAATTATGAGGCAATGTTTATATTACAGCCGAATCTAAATGAGGCGCAGGGTAAAGAAGCTTTCGCTCAGTTGGATGAGGCGATAATTAAAAATGAAGGCCAGATAGTAACCTCCGGGATTTGGTCGGAGAAGAGGAAACTCGGTTATCCTATAAGAAAGTTTCAGGAAGGCCTTTACTATCTGATAACCTTTAAGGCTAAAGCCTCCGCTATCTTGAAGTTAAAGCAGATTTATAAGCTTAATGAGAATATCCTCAGGATATTAATTATTAAAAACGAACAGCAGGAAGTTAATGGCGCGCGCAAGTGATAAGCTCTAATACAAACTCTAAACCCGAAACACTACACTTGTATGAGCATCGTATAGCTCGAGGGAGGAAGTAATGGCTAATTTTAACAAGGTGTTATTAATGGGAAATCTTACTAAGGATCCCGAACTGCGTTATACTCCCCAGGGCACCGCGGTGGTTAATTTAAGGATGGCGGTAAACCGGCGCTGGAAGGATAAAACAGGGGAGTCTAAAGAAGAGGTCTGTTTTATTACCGTGGTAGCCTGGGATAAACAGGCGGAAGTCTGCAACCAGTATCTGCGTAAAGGCGCTCCGGTATTTGTTGAGGGAAGGCTGCAGTCGCGTTCCTGGGAGGATGCTACCGGAGGCAAGCGCAGTGTGGTTGAGGTCCGGGCGGAGAGGGTGCAGTTTTTAAGTTCGTCTCAAGGCGCCTCAGGAGCAAGGGAGCAATCCCAGCCTGACGCGGATGTTATATCAGAAGTAAGTCCTCAGCAGGTAGATTCTGATTCTTTACAGGAAGACAATATTTCGTAGACGCAGATGGAGGGAGTGTAATGATTAAAAAAAGTTTTGCCGGTAGAAGCACCGGCTCAGGCGCTGGCCGCGGCGCGGGACGCGGCGCGGGACGCGGCGGCGGCAGGAATGTCAAAGGCAAGGTATTTACGCTAAAGAAAGAAAATGAATTCGGTTTGCCCAGAAAGAAGGTATGCCGTTTTTGTATTGAGAATGTTAAAGCAATTGATTATAAGGATACTAAAAGGCTGGAAAAGTTTATTAACGAAAGAGGCAAGATGATTTCCCGCCGGGCAACTGGCGCCTGCACTAAGCATCAAAGAGGATTAGGCCGGGCAATTAAACTTACCAGGTATATGGCTTTATTGCCGTATGTAAGGACTTAGTACGGCAGTATTTAAAATTAAAGAAGCGGAGAATATATGAAAGTTATATTAAAGCAGGATGTGGAAAAATTAGGAAAGGCCTGGGATGTGGTTAGTATCAAAGACGGCTATGCCAGGAATTTTTTGTTTCCCCGGGGGCTTATTCTCGCGGTAACCAAAGAAAACTTAAAGCTTAAGGAAAAATTAGAGGCCTCTAAGGCCGTCTTGGAAGAAAAGAATAAAAAAGAGGCCCAGGGCCTGGCCAAGAAACTTCTGACTGAGTCTTTTACCCTTACCCGGGAGGCAACGGCCGAGGATAAACTCTATGGAAGTATTGACGCTCAAGAGCTTGAGAAATTGTTAAAGAGCGAAGGGTATGATATTGACAAGAAAAACATCCTCCTGACTGAACCGATAAAGTCTTTAGGCGCCTATACTGTGGATTTAAAACTGCATCCTGAGGTCACCGCTACCATCAAGGTTTGGGTGGTCAAGAAATAAACCATATTGATAACAAAAGAATAACCAAACACCAATCATCAATAACCAAACAATGGATTAGCTTCCCGCTTTATCATTGATTATTGGGTATTGGTTATTATTTGTGATTTGGAAATTGGTTATTGGTTATTCATATGCTTTAATCGATGCCTCAGGAACTTATCTTAGAAAAACTCCCGCCCCAGAATCTCGAAGCTGAAATGGCTGTTTTAGGTTCGATGCTTATTGACGAAGAAGCCATTGCCCAGGCAATTGAGATTTTATCTCCGGAATTATTCTACAAAGACAGCCACCGCCGCATCTATAACTGCATACTGGGGTTGTTTAATCAGAATAAGGCCATTGATATTATTACCATCTGCGAGGAATTGAAGAAGCAGAATATCCTGGACAAGGTTGAAGGGCCCAGCTATATAGCCTCATTGGTTAATACCGTCCCTACCGCGGCCAATATTCAGCATTACGCCCATATCGTCAGGGAAAAGGCAACCTTGCGGGCTTTAATCAGTAATTCTACCCGGATAATCAGCGATGCCTATACCGCTGAAGGGAATACTGATGTGGTTTTGGATGATGCCGAGCGGCTTATTTTTGAAATCAGGGATCAGCGCAAATCAGGCCAGGTTGTTCCTCTGAAGGAAATAATCAAGGATTCTATTGAGGCAATTGATAAGCTTTATCAGAGGAAGGTTCATGTTACCGGCATAGCCAGCGGATACACCGATTTTGACATCAAGACCGCCGGCCTTCAGCCTTCAGACCTGATTATTGTCGCCGGCCGGCCTTCGATGGGCAAAAGCGCGCTGGCCTTAGGGATGGTGGAGTATGCCGCGGTTATCGAAAAAGTGCCTACCGCGTTTTTCAGCTTAGAGATGTCTAAAGAGCAGATGGTTCAGCGCCTCCTTTGCTCTCATGCCAGGGTTGACGCCCATAAGGTGCGCACGGGATTTTTGTCGCTTTCCGACTGGCCGAAATTAACCGCCGCCGCCGGTAAACTTTCCGAGGCGCCTATTTTTATTGATGATACTCCGTCTATTTCAGCAATGGAATTAAGGGCCAAGGCCAGGAGGTTGAAATCTCAGTATGATATTAAGATGATTGTTTTGGATTATCTTCAGCTTATGCGCGGCTCAAATAAGATTGAGAACAGACAACAGGAAATTTCCGATATATCGCGTTCGTTGAAAGCTTTGGCCAGAGAGTTGAATGTTCCGGTGATTGCCATAAGCCAGCTCTCCCGGGCGGTAGAAAGCCGCACCGACCATAAGCCGCAGTTATCCGACCTCAGGGAATCGGGGGCGATTGAGCAGGACGCGGATGTGGTGGTTTTGCTTATGCGCGAAGAATATTATAATCCCACCGAAGAGAATAAGGGCCTGGCCGAGATAAACATTGCCAAACAGCGTAACGGCCCGGTAGGAGCCTTTAATCTGGTTTTTGTTAAGGAGTACGCCCGATTTGAGAATATGGCCCGGCCGGGAGAGGAATAATTCAATTGCTTTTTGAAGTGTAATTCACTATAATAAAATACATGAGAACAAAATATTTCTTATTTTTTATTATCGGAGCGTTAGCTTTGCTATCAAAAACAGCTTATGCTCAAGGCTCGGCTAATCAGACAGCCGAAGAAAGATCTGTCTTGGGGGCCGTTGTAGACCCGGGTGAGCCTGAAACAGCTTTAAAATCAGCCCAAAGCCCGCCCGCGGTGAGCAGAGTCGAACCGCCTGTCGAGAAAAAAATTACGGCTATTGAGGTTCAAGGCAACAGGTTCATTAGCTCAGCGGTTATTCTTTCCAAGATCAAGACTCGCCTGGGTTCGGTTTATTCCACGAATATTATTAGTGAGGATATCAAGCGGGTCAATGAATTGGGTTACTTCAGCGACATCAAGATAGATACCCAAAATTTTGAGGAAGGGCTTAAGGTGTTCATAATTGTTACCGAGAAATCGCTTATCGGAAAAATTGTTTTCAAGGGATATTTCTCCCGGATAATCCGTGAAGAGAAATTAAGAGAAACTATCAAGCTTAAGGAGGGCCAGTATCTGGATGAGGTTCAATTAAGAGAGGACCTCCAGACAATCAAGGATGCCTGTGTTAAGAAGGGTTATCCTGAGGCCCGGATAACTCAAGGCCAGGTTATCAGCTCTGAGACTAACAAGGTAATCCTTACCATTACCATTGATTCCGGCGCCCGGATGAAGATAAAAAAATTCGATATCCGCGGCAATAAAAATTTAAAAACCAAAAGGTTGATTAAGCTGATGAAAAGCCGCCGGGCGGGTTTTTTTAGTTCGGGTTTTTACAAAGAAGATCTTTTAAAGGATGATATTGAAAGATTAAAGTCTTTTTACCGCCGGGAAGGCTATACCGACGCGAAGATAGATTACGAAACCGGTTATGGAGCGAAAAAAGGCTGGATGTTTGTGGTAATTAGGATTGAAGAGGGGAAAAAGTATGTTATCGGCCAAGTGCGCGCCAAAGGCAACACGGTTTTTGGCGAGGATGAGATAATTAAATCCCTGAAGGCCTTGGGCGCGGGTAAGGTTTTCAGCCCGGAGAGCATGCACGAAGGCGCTTCTGATATCCAGAGCCTCTATTTTGATAAGGGCTATATTTTTGCCCAGGCTTCTGAGAGTTCTTATCTAAATCCGGATACTGACCGGGTGGATGTTACCTATTCTATAGATGAGGGAATAATCGGCTATGTGGACAAGGTTAAGATACGGGGGAATATAAAAACTAAAGATAAGGTTATCCGGAGGGAGCTAAGGATATACCCGGGTGAGCGTTTTGACGGGGATAAGCTTAAACGCAGTAAGGAGCGCCTGCGGAATCTGGGTTTCTTTGAGGAGGTAGGGTATGATATTGAGCCTTCGGATTCTCCCGACCCAAGCAAAAGGAATCTGGTCGTGGATGTAAAAGAGTCCAAGACCGGAGAGTTCAGTTTCGGCGGCGGATACAGCTCGGTAGACAGTCTGATAGGTTTTATAGAGGTAGCCCAGAAGAATTTTGACTGGAAGAATTTTCCTTATTTTACCGGCGGCGGCCAGGACCTGCGTTTTCGGGCGGAACTCGGTTCAATTACCACTAACTTTGAAATGAGTTTTACCGAGCCCTGGATGTGGGATTATCCGGTATCCTTTGGTTTTGACGCTTACCGCCGGGCCCGCGATAGGGAGACCGATGTAGGTTACGGCTATAGCGAGAAAAGGACCGGAGGCGACCTGCGCCTGGGAAAAGAGTTGAATGAATATCTTAGGGCCGATACGATGTATAAGATAGAAGAGGTGGATATCTCCAACGCCTCCAGCGATGCCACAGCCGATCTGATAAAAGAGGTAGGAACCAATATCATAAGCTCAATGCAGTTTGGTTTAACCAGGGATACCCGGGATAATATCTTTAGCCCTTCCAAGGGCTATGTCTTAGCCGGGACATTTGAACTTGCCGGCGGGCCTTTCGGAGGCGATAAGGATTTTGTCAAGTTTACCACCGCCAACAGTAAATATTTTGGTTTATTTAATTCTTCGGTCTTGGAGTTTAGGCTGCGCGCCGGATTAACCGATGCCTACGCTAATTCCGGCACCGTTCCTATTTATGAGCGTTTTTACGCCGGAGGCGCCTATAGCATCCGCGGATATCACGAAAGAAAAATCGGGCCTATAGACCCGGTATCCAAGGATCCTATCGGAGGCGATTCAATGCTGGTGGGCAACATTGAATATCTTTATCCCATCGTTGATTTCATTAAGGGGGCGGTATTCTACGATACGGGTAATGTCTGGAGAAAAATGTCTGATTTTGCTTCCGGAGATTTTAAATCAGGTTTTGGTTTTGGGGTGAGAGTTAAAACTCCGATTGGGCCGATGAGATTGGATTATGGCTGGCCCTTAAACAAGGAACCGGGTGAGCCTTCAAAAGGAAAAGGCAGGTTTCATTTCAGCTTAAGCCACGGCTTTTAAACGCGAAGGCGCAAAAGATATATATAAGGAGAAAAAAGAATGAAGAAGATATTGATAGTTGTAACAGGTTTGTTATTTTATGTAACGTTTTTAAACATAGCTTTCGCGGCGGGGGAGAAGACCGGTTCGGTGGACGTGGGGAAGCTTTTTGATGAATACGAAAAGACCAAGGAATATTCCAAAGGCCTTGAGCAGAAAGCCGGTTCTTATGAAAAAGAGCGGGATGTCAAGATTTCCGAGATAAAACAACTTCAGGATAAGCTTAATCTTCTTACCGAAGCCGAAAAGGAAAAACAACAGAAGGATCTGGAGGATAAGGTTAAGGCGGCGCGGGATTTTACTTTAACCAGGGAAACCGACCTGAAGAAAGAAGGCGATGACCGGCTTAAAGAGGTAGCTAAAGACATTGAGGAGGCCACAGCCCAGTTTGCCAAAAAAGAGGGTTATACTATGATTTTTAACGACCGGGTATTTGCCTATACCAATAAGGCCAACGATGTTACCGATAAGGTCTTAGAAATGCTCCAGGCGAATTACAAGAAAACCAAGGCGCCAGCGGGGAAATAGCCCTCATAATTTTAAAAAATAAACATGCAAAGCACTTTATCTGAAATAGCCAGGCTTATTGACGGGGAAATAGTGGGGGATCCGGATACCGTCATAACCGGAGTCAGCGGAATAAAAGAGGCTCGGCCGGGAGATATTACTTTCCTGGCTAATTCCCGCTACGGCAGTCTGGCGGATGAGACCAATGCCTCGGCTATCATTACCTCCAAGGATGTTGGTTCGCTTCTTAAGCCGATAATCAAGACCGATAATCCCTCGCTTGCCTTTACCAGGGTGGTTTCTCATATTTGTCCATCCCAGGCGCGTCATCCCGCGGGAATTCATCCCAGCGCTATCATCGGTAAGAATGTATCTTTAGGTAAAGACGCGGCTTTAGGCGCCTATGTGGTAATAGATGATAACGCGGTAATAGGAGACCGGACGGTTATTTATCCCGGATGTTTTATCGGCTGCGGTAGTTCTATAGGCAATGATTGCGTTGTATATCCTCATGTCTCAATAAGGGAGAAGATAACCATTGGCAGCCGGGTAATAATTCACAGCGGAACAGTTATCGGCTCAGACGGTTTTGGTTTTATCAATGTTAACGGCAGGCATCAAAAAATCCCTCAGATAGGCACCGTAGAAATACAGGATGATGTGGAGATAGGGGCCAATGTTACCATTGACCGGGCGCGTTTTGATAAGACAATTGTGGGCCAAGGCACCAAGATTGATAATTTGGTTCAAATTGCCCATAATGTGATTATCGGTGAAAATACATTAATTATATCTCAGGTAGGTATTTCCGGAAGCACGGTTATCGGAAATAACGCCATCTTAGCCGGTCAAGCCGGTTTAGTCGGGCATATTACAATCGGGGATGGCGCCATAATCGCCGCCCAGGCCGGGGTTACCAAATCTGTTCCCGCCAATACCTTTGTTTCCGGGTATCCGGCCAGGCCGCACAGTGAGGCCAAAAAAGTAAATGCCTGCCTTCAGAGACTGCCGCGGCTTTATGAGGAAGTTTCAGCCCTGAAGAAGCGTCTGGCGGAATTGGAGAAGCTGGAGACATTACACCCCGCGAAAGAGGCTGGGTCAAATAAACATTTTTGGCGGATAGGCGGGACATTCTTGTCCCGCTCTCGATGAGGCGGGGTTAGAAAACCCCGCCTATCCGACCAGAAAAAGCAATTATGACCCAACCTCTAAAGGGCGGGGCTTTCTGGGTGTAACGGGGTAAATGGAACCTATGCAGAAGACAATCAAGGGCCCGGTTAAAATTTCAGGAATAGGCTTACATACCGGTAATAAGGTTAACCTGACATTTAAGCCGGCTGAGGTAAATACCGGAATAAATTTCACGCGCTTGGATTTGGCCCAGAAGCCGGTAATAAAGGTAGATTGCCGGAATCTTTTAGAGTCTATGAGCAGTATGCGCCGCACTTCCTTGGGGGCGAATGATTCTGAGGCGCATACGGTTGAGCATCTTCTGGCGGTTTTATCCGGATTGCAGTTAGATAACCTTTTGATAGAACTTGATAATAACGAGATACCCGGGATGGACGGTTCCGGGCTTGATTTCTTAGAGGCGCTTAAAAAAGCCGGCATAATAGAACAGGACGCGCCGAAAAAATTTTACATCCTGAAAGAACCAATAAGTGTCCAGGATGAAAACGGGACGATTGTGGCCCTTCCCGACAATGATTTCAAAATTTCCTATACCTTAAATTATAACCACTCTTTTCTTAGGTCTCAGTATATGGATTTAACCCTGAACCCGGAGGCCTTTGAGAGTGAGCTTGCCCGGGCCAGGACATTTTGCCTTAAAGAAGAAGCTGATGACCTGCAGGGGAAAGGCTTAGGCCGGGGGGCTAATTATCAGAATACCCTGGTGGTCGGTGAGAATGAGGTCATCAATAATACATTACGTTTTGGCGATGAATTCGTGCGCCACAAAATATTGGACCTGATGGGAGACCTTTATGTGTTAGGTGTGCCGCTTAAAGCCAGGATAATCGCCATCAGGAGCGGGCATTCCCTTAATCTAAAATTAGTCAAGAAAATTTGGCAGCAAAAGGCGCGCCTTGAGCTTGGGGGGATATCCGCCGGTTATATTCCTAAGAGCGATGAAGTAATTGACACCGCGATGATTATGAAGATACTTCCTCATCGTTATCCTTTTCTCCTGGTGGATAAAATTATTTCCATGGAGAAGGGCAAACGGGCGGTGGGAATCAAGAATGTAACTATGAATGAGAATTTTTTCGTTGGGCATTTTCCCGGCAGGCCGGTTATGCCCGGAGTCTTGATCGTTGAGGCCATGGCTCAGGTGGGAGGAGTAATGATGCTTTCTCCCGAAGAAAACCAGGGGAAATTGGCCTTTTTTATGGCGGTAGACCGGGTAAAATTCAGAAAGACGGTTTTACCGGGAGACCAGCTGGTGATTGAGGTTATCGCCGGTAGAATTAAATCCAAGACCGGCCGGGTTTACGGTAAGGCTTATGTGGATGGTAAAGTAGCCGCTGAAGGCGAGCTGATGTTTGCCCTGGTGAATAATTAAAAGATGATACATAAGACAGCGATAGTTGCTCCAGAAGCCCAGATTCCCGGCGATGTAGAAATAGGGCCGTGGACCGTTATCGGGCCCAAGGTTAAAATCGGTTCCGGGGTGAAAATCGGTAATTCTTGCCTGATTGACGGCAGTACCGTTATCGGAGCCGGATGCCAGATTTTTAATGGGGCGGTTATCGGAAGCGTTCCTCAGGATTTAAAATATAAAGGTGAAGATACCAAATTAATAATCGGCGAGAATAACATTATCCGGGAATATACCACTATTAATTTAGGGACAGTAGAAAAAGGATTGACTCAGGTAGGCAGCAACAACCTGATTATGGCCTATTCGCATATTGCCCATGATTGTGTGGTGGGGGATAATTGTGTTCTGGCAAATTGCGCTACCCTGGCCGGCCATGTTACCATAGAAGACCGGGCTGTTATCGGAGGTTTGGTGGCCATACACCAATTTACCCGGGTGGGTAAGATGTCTATTATCGGCGGCTGTTCCAAAGTGGTTCAGGATATTCCGCCTTTCTCCACTTGTGACGGCCATCCGGCTAAGGTGTACGGTTTAAACCTGGTTGGACTGCGCCGGGCCCAGATTTCCTCCAAGATTATCTCGGATTTAAAAATCGCGTTCAAAATACTTTTCTTCCTTGGCCTGAACAAGACCAGCGCGGTAGAAAAAGCCAGGCAGGACATTCCCCAAAGTCCTGAAGCCGCTTATTTAATAGATTTCATCAAGTCTTCTTCGCGGGGAGTTGCCAGGGCAAACCGCGCGCCACAGGAAGAATCTCTATAATTTCTCGCCAAATATAATCTAAAAGAATAAGCTTTCCGATTAAGGAAAGGCCAAGGTATGGAAAAAATAGGTCTTATTGCCGGAAGGGGCAATTTTCCGATTCTATTCTCTCAGGAAGCCGCTCGTTCAGGCTATTCGGTTATCGCTATTGCCGTTAAGGGANNGGCCGCTCGCTCAGGTTATTCGGTCATCGCGATCGCCGTCAAGGGAAATACCCGAGGATGCCTGAAGAAATACGCGGATAAGCTCTTTTGGATTAAGGTTACTGAATTTAAGGATATAGCCGCTAAGTTTAAACAGGAAGGCGTATCTAAAGCGGCGATGGCCGGCCAGATTAATCCTTATTTTCTCTTTAATCCTAAGATTATGTCTAATCCCGATGTCCGGGATTTTTTCGGTAAAATAGAGGACCGGCGCGCGGATACCATTTTTAACGCCTTTACCGGGAGACTGCGGGAAGCGGGATTAGAGCTTATCGCCTCAACCGCGTTTCTGGATAAATATATGCCTAAGGAAGGGGCCTTAAGTAAAAGAAAGCCAACAGAAGCGGAGGATAATGACGTTTCTTTCGGTTTTAAAATAGCTAAGCATTTAGGAATTATGGATATCGGCCAGAGTGTCTGTGTTAAAAACGGAGTAATTTTAGCGGTTGAATCAATAGAGGGAACGGATAATACTATTCTCCGGGCAAAATCCTTAGCCCGGTCCCCGGTAGTTTTAGTTAAGACCGCCAAGCCTAATCAGGATATGCGTTTTGATGTTCCGGTGGTAGGCCTTAAGACAATCAGGAATTTACCTCGCGGCAGCTGCCTGGCCTTTGAGGCGGAGAAGACTCTTTTTTTGGATCAGAAGGATGCCTTAAAGCTGGCCGAAAAAAAGGACATAACAGTAGTTTCGCGAAAGCTCCCGATATTGTAAGGACAGGTCTTTTCGCGGGGGTTTTTCACTCTCTTAGGGATAATGGAAAAGAAAATATTGGTTGTGGATGATAATCGTTTAAGCCGGGAGATAAATTGTTCTACCCTGGAGAGCGCCGGCTATAAAACAATCATGGCCTCAGATGGAAATGAGGGATTAGCCTTGCTTAAGGCTGGAAAAATAGACCTGATTATATTAGATTTAATTATGCCCGGGCTTGACGGTTTTGGTTTTTTGAGCGTCTGTAAAGCAGATCCTCTTTCTAAAGACATTCCGGTCATAGTGATAACCGGAAGGGATTCTCCGGAAGAAGTAAAAATGGTTAAGGACCTGGGCGCCAGCGAGTGTTTAGTCAAGCACAGGATGCCTCCGGTAGTCTTCTTAAAATCCGTAAAGACAGCGCTGGGCGGTTAAGTCTTATTTTGGGTTATCCTTGAAAAGACAAAAAGGTTTGTTATAATAGTTTATGATGAAAATTCATTTCACACCGCAAAGAACGCGAAAGTCCCACAAAAGCGCAAAAGTTTTTTCTTATCCATTTTTCTTTGCGTCTTCTGCGGTGTAAAGGTTGTTTTTTAATTTTAATTTTGCGTCTTTGCGATTAAAGGAGGTAGATTACTATGTCGTTATTCGGGTTAAAATTCAGGATGTGGTTTCTGGTTACCGCTCTCTTTGCTATTCTCTACGGAATTATTTCAGCCGTAGCCGCGGGAATGGGGATAGGTAATTTTTGGTTTTATCTGGCAATATCGCTGGTTATGCTCTTTATCCAGTATATGATCGGCCCGAAGATTATTGAGTGGAGTATGCGGGTAAAATATGTGAAAAAGTCTGAATATCCTGAGCTTTATGGGATGGTGGAGGCCTTGGCCCGCTCAGCCAAGATACCTATGCCCAGGGTCGCCCTTGCCGATATCGGCATCCCCAACGCTTTTGCCTTTGGACGCTGGAGCAGTGACGGAAGGGTTTGTGTTACCCGCGGGATTATGAACTTGCTCAGCGAAGAAGAGCTGAAGGCGGTATTAGCCCATGAGGTGTCCCATCTTAAAAACCGGGATGTGCTGACCATAACCCTGCTTTCAGTTATACCGATAATTTTATACCGCGTAGCCTTTAGTCTTTTGTGGTCCGGCGGAAATCGCCGCCGGGAAAGCGGCGCCAACTCGGCTTTAATCGGATTAGCGGCGATGGTTTTTTACTTTATTACTAATCTTTTAGTGCTGTATGCCTCAAGGATACGGGAATATTTTGCCGACCGGGGAGCGGTTAATTTGGGCGCCGCTCCCAACCATTTAGCGTCAGCTTTATATAAGCTGGTTTACGGCTCGGCCCGGGCGAGCAAAGAGAGTCTGAAAGAGGTTGAAGGGCTTAAGGCCTTCTTTGCTAATGACCCCTCTTGCGCTCTTAATGAAATTAAAGAGCTTCGCCAGTTAGATTTAGATAAATCCGGAACCATTGATTCTTACGAATTATCCGCTTTAAGCGCCAAACAGCTTAACCTTGGTTTCGGGGAGAGGCTTTTAGAGGTAATGAGCACCCATCCTAATATGCTTAAGCGGATTAAACAATTATCAACATACAAAATAGGTAGTTAGAGGTTGGAAGTTGGTAGTTTAGGGAACTTCCAACTTCAAGCCTCCAACTTCTACTCTATGTTACCGGATAAACACGGACATTTTAACGGATTTGGGGGCAGGTTTGTGCCTGAGGTATTGATTTCAGCTTTGGATGCCCTGGAGAAGGAATACCGCCGGGCAAAAAAAGACCGGGCCTTTAGAGAAAAACTAAATTATTATTTAAAGCGATACTGCGGCCGGCCAACCTCTTTATACCGGGCTGAAAATTTAACTCAGTATTTAGGCGGCAAGCTTACAATCTACCTTAAGCGCGAAGATCTTCTGCATACCGGAGCCCATAAAATCAACAATACCATCGGCCAGGCCCTGTTGGCTTTGCGGATGGGTAAAAGCCGCCTTATTGCTGAGACCGGAGCCGGCCAGCACGGTGTGGCCACGGCTACGGTGGCGGCGATGTTTGGACTGGAGTGCGATATCTTTATGGGCGAGGAGGACATTCACCGGCAGGAGTTGAATGTCTTTCGGATGAAACTGCTCAGGGCCAGGGTAATCCCGGTATATAGCGGAAGTAAGACCCTTAAAGACGCGATGAATGAGGCTATCCGGGATTGGGCGGCTAATATCCGGCATACCCATTATGTAATCGGCTCAGTAGCCGGGCCGCACCCTTACCCGATGATAGTCAGGGATTTTCAGGCCGTAATCGGGCAGGAAGCCCGAAAACAAATCTTAGAAGCCCAGGGCCGCCTGCCGGATTATCTGGTGGCTTGCGTTGGCGGGGGAAGCAACGCTATGGGTTTGTTCCATTGTTTTTTTAAAGATAAGCGGGTGGAATTTATCGGGGTGGAGGCCGCGGGACTGGGCTTACATACCTCAAGTTATGCCGCTACTTTAAATAAGGGGAAGACGGGGGTTTTGCACGGTTCAAAGAGTAAGGTCTTGCAGGATAAAGAGGGACAAATTGCCATTGCTCATTCCATTGCCGCCGGCCTTGACTATCCCGGGGTAGGCCCGGAACACAGCTATTACCAGAAGATTCACCGGGCCAGCTACGCGGCCGTTACCGACAGCCAGGCCTTGGAAGGTCTTCAGCTAATGTCAGAAACCGAAGGGATTATTCCGGCCCTGGAAACCGCCCACGCCATATATTACCTTAAAGTATTAGCCAGAAAGATAAAGACTAAGAAAACAGCCATACTTTGTTTATCCGGAAGAGGCGATAAGGATATCGGAATAATCAGGGAGCATCTAAAATTATAAAATAACCAATCACCAATTTCCAANNTTTCGTGCTAAAATATTATAGATAGGGGATTTTCAAATGGAATTTAAAGGTTTAAGCCTGATAAAATGAATAGGATTGATCAGAAGTTCAGAGAACTAAAAGCTAAGAAACAGAAGGCGCTGATTATTTATCTTACCTGCGGTTATCCCGACTTAAAAACTACCGAAAAGTTGGTCTTGGAATTAGAAAGCCGCGGCGCGGATATTATTGAGTTGGGGGTGCCCTTTTCCGACCCTCTGGCCGACGGCCCGGTAATCCAGGAATCTTCAGCTTACGCCCTCAAAAAAGGAATTAATCTTAAGCGGATATTTTCCTTAGTCAGGTCTTTGAGAAAAAATACCCAAATACCTATTTGTCTGATGGGTTATTATAATCCGGTATTATCTTTTGGGCCGGTGAAGTTTGTTCAGGAGGCCTTAAAATCGGGAGTTGACGGGATAATTATCCCTGACCTTCCTCCCGAAGAAGACCGGGAGCTGGTTTCTTTATCTAAAGAACGCGGCCTGAAAACCATATTCTTTTTGTCTCCTACCAGCTCAAAGGAAAGGATGAGATACATCGCTCAGGTATCCAGCGGTTTTATTTATTATGTTTCCTTGACCGGGGTTACCGGAGCAAGGCAAAGCCTGCCTTCGGATTTAAAAGAGAATATCCGGATTATTAAAAGCTGTACCGAGAAACCGGTCTGCGTTGGTTTTGGGATATCCCGGCCGGAACATATCGCCGGGGTTTTTAAGATTGCCGACGGAGCGATTGTGGGAAGCGCGGTAATTAAGGCAATAAAAGATAGCATTGGTAAAAGGGATTTGGTGGAAAGGGTGGGGAGATTTGTACGAGAAATCTACGTTAGATAACGGCCTAAGGCTGGTTACTTATAAAATGCCGCAAAGAAATTCCGCGGCCCTGGGGATTTGGATAGGCGCCGGCGGAAGGTATGAGGATGGGTCCAATAAGGGCATTGCCCATTTGTTGGAGCATCTTTGTTTCAAGGGCACCGGGAAATATTCCGCCACTCAAATCAAGGAAAAAATAGAAGGCGTAGGCGGTTCGCTCAATGCCTTTACCTCCGAGGAATTTACCTGTTACCTGACCAAGATTATCTCCAGGCATCTGCCTTTGGCATTGGATGTTCTTTCGGATATGGTTTTAGATCCGCTTTTGGCCCTCAAAGACCTGGAAAAAGAGAAATCGGTTATCTTGGAAGAGATTAAGATGTATCGCGACCTTCCCCAGGCCTATGTCAATGAACTTCTGGATGAATTGCTCTGGCCGGGGCATCCTTTGGGAATGAACCTTGCCGGAACATTAGAATCGGTAAGCGCGATGCGCCGAAATCAATTAACTGATTTTCACGGCAAACTGTATCATCCTAAAAATATTGTCCTTTCGGTGGGAGGCGATATTGAGCACAAGAAAGTGCTTGAGCTTGTTACCAAAATATTTTCCCAGGCCAAGCCGAAAGCGCCGGTAAATTTCAAAAAAGTAAGCTTAAGCCAAAATAACTCCCGGTTTAAATTCTTTTACAAGCAGACCGAACAGAGTCATTTGGCAATGGGGTATCTTTCTTGTCCGCGCGAGCACCCGGATAAGCATGCCGTGGGGTTGTTACATATTATATTGGGGGCGAATATGTCCAGCCGCCTGTTTAATGAAGTGAGAGAGAAAAAAGGCCTGGCCTATGAAATAGGCACCCAGCACCGGCATTTTTATGACACCGGGGCATTTTTTGTCCACGCCGGCGTGGACAATCGCAAGGTATTTTCCGCGGTTTCCACCATACTTAAAGAGATGAGTAAAATAGCTCAATGCCCTGTTTCCCGGAACGAATTTACCCGGGCCAAGGAATATTATACCGGCCAGCTCCTGATGAGCCTGGAGGATACCCTTGACCATATGTTTTGGATGGGGGAGCAGGAGAGCGCCTTACGCCGGATAAAAAGCGCCCAGGAGATTTTAGCCGAGATTCATAAGGTAACTATTGAGGATTTATTGAGAGTAGCTCAAGGCACCCTCAAGAATAACAATTTAAGCCTCGCCCTGATCGGCCCGCAGTCCCAGGAAGAAAAAGATAAAATTTCTTCTTTATTAAAATAATCCGGAGCGTTACTTTTGGCATTAAGCTTTTTAATCAATATATAAGCTTAGCCATACCCCAAACACTAATAGCCATAAACTATTTTTATGCACATACTCTTTTCCATGCCTATGGTTATTATCCTGATTGCGTTGGCGGTTTTTTCTTTCTTTTTCTCCGCGGCCGAGGCTTCCCATATTTCCCTGAATAAGATTCGGGCCAGGCACTTGGCGGATAAAGGAATAAAAGGCGCCAATTCGGTTTTGCGCCTTATTACCAAGCTTGACCGGATGGTGGCGGCCATATTAATCGGTAATAATTTTGTGAATGTGGCTATCTCCAGCCTGGTTACGGTTACACTCGTGAGCGTATTCGGCCCTAATTGGGGAGCGGCGCTGTCTACATTTTTAGTGACAATATTTATCCTGGTTTTTTGCGAAATCATCCCTAAGACCATAGCTATCCGCTATTCAGAGAAAACGGCCATATTTACCGCCCCGTTCTTAGAAATTTTTATCCGGGCCTTTGATTCTCTGATAAACTTTTTTATCGGGACCAGCAATTTAATCTTAAGGCTCTTCGGAGAAAAGCCGCAGGCGCGTTCTCCGCTTATCACCGAAGAGGAGCTTAGGCTGATGATTGAGATCGGAAAAGAAGAAGGCGTATTATCGGATGAAGAAAGGAAGATGCTGCATAGGATATTTGAATT
>DOMD01000162.1 GCA_003510525.1 Candidatus Omnitrophota bacterium | reverse complement strand
TTTTTCAACTTTAAATCCGTCAAAGACAACCTTGGTTCCCGGGCAATTGCCACTATACCTTCCTTGCGGTTGCCAAAGGCAATCTTATTATAGACTTCTGAACTGACTTCACAGGTAATAATCCCCTTTTTTTTAAGCTCAACGGGTAAGTCTGTAATTTCCAAAAATTCCAGGCATAGAAATACGTCCTTGATTTCTATTTGAGAAGTTAAGGCTAACTTAAACTCGCGTCGGCCTTCAATAAGAAAAAGTCCGCTTTTCTTGCGATAATCGGACTCTCTCAAATTTACCGCTTCTTTTATTTTGGGGTTATGAAGGCTGGTCAACATCAAAACTTGGCTATTGTGTTAAATGAAAAGGTTGAGANNGACAGAACACTGTTCTGTCCCTATATTTACCTAACCTTTATAATTATAAATTGTTATAGAATTAAATTCTTGCGATAAGAATGAAAGCGCTGGTGTATCTCTCTTAGAGTAAGCCTCGCGGTTCGTTCTAAGCCGAATCCTTCAACATTAAATGAAGCAATCACAGTTCCGTAGCCGATGGCCTTTTTGATTGCCGCTTTATTGATTGCCTTGGCCTGGGCCAGATATCCCATAAATCCGCCGGCAAAAGAATCTCCCGCCCCGGTAGGGTCCATCAACTTCTTTACCGGATAGGCCGGCAGGGAAAAGTTCAAATCATCTGAATAAAACAAGACACCGTGTTCGCCCTTTTTTATCAAAATCATCTTCGGACCTAAATCGCGCAATTTACGGGCCGCGTCCAAAAGGCTGTGTGTGCCGGATAACTCCTTGGCCTCAGCGTCATTAGCCACAAAGATATTCACCCGCTTAAGGAGCTTTACTAAGGAGGCGCGTTTATGCTTAATCCAATAATTCATACTGTCTAAGGCGGCGAGTTTTGGCGAATGTATGGAATCCAAAAGCCGTCCCTGAATATCCGGGTCAACATTGGCTAAAAAAATATACTTAATTTTACGCTGTTCAGCGGTAACCTCCGGGTGAAAAACAGAAAGCACCCCAAGTTCGGTATTCAGGGTAAGGGCGGAATTCATATCCCCATGATATTCGCCTTCCCAGCGAAAGGTCTTTCCCGATTCTTTCTTTAAAGAGGTCAGGCATATCCCCTTTCTTCTTAGAAATTCAATATGGTTTAAAGGAAAATCTTCGCCCACCACCGCCACCAGATTCACCGGCACAAAAAACCGCGCGGCCATTGAGAAATGGGCGGCTGAACCTCCCAGCATATTATGTCTCTTCCCATGAGGGGTCTTAACCGTATCCAACGCCACCGTTCCTAAGACTACTAAACTCATTTTTCCTCCAGTATTATATCCACCGTCGGATTATATTTTAACGTATTATGCACCGGACAATTCCTGATAAATTCCAAAAGCGCGTTATATCTTTTTTGCTCCAATTTTAATCCCGGAAGGTTAATTGTTAGGGCGATATTTTTCAAATAGCGGGGAGTCTCCGGACAGATTTCTGATTTTACCTTAATGGTGAATTTATCGAATTTTATCTTGGCTCCGCTGAGATAGCGTTCTAAATATACCGCCGCGCAGCTCCCCAAGGAAGCTAAGAGCAAGGCCGGCGGAGTTATCCCTTCTATTAAGCCGTCCTCCTTGGGAAAATCTATTTTTATCTCATAATTCGGCGATCGGACCGTATATTTAAAGCTATCCTGATAACACACATCAATCTCATACATTTTATTTGTGGGCATCTAAAAAACTTTGCATATCCATCGGTAGATCGCAATGAAAAGACATTTTTTTTCCGGTTACCGGATGCTCAAACTCTAAATTCGCGGAATGTAAGGCTGTTCTCCTGAATTTTATCGGGAAGTCTTTGGCAAAGGCAAAACGCCTTTCCCCAACCAGGGGATGGCCTATCTGCTTAAAATGAATCCGGATCTGATTGGTTCTCCCGGTAAGGGGAATGACCTCAACCACCGAGAAACCCGCCCTCTCCTCCAGGAGCCTATATTGAGTGATCGCGTGTTTTCCCGGCTCATAAGGATTATCCTGAACAAGCCTGGATATCACCGCGTTTTTTCTCTTCAATTTGCCCTGAACCAAAGCGATATAGCGCTTTTTTACTCTTTTCTCCTTAAAGGCATCCATAAGGGCCTGCTGTATCCGCCTATTCTTGGCAAAGAGAATTAAGCCGGAGGTTTCCCGGTCCAGCCTATGACCAGGATAAGCATTTAACAAAGAACTTAAGGTGTGCCTTTCCTTCTTCGGAGTAGGAACAGTAAGCATCCCTGCCGGCTTATCTGCTACCAGGATAAAATCATCCTCAAAGATTATCTTATATCCTGCCGTTTTTGTCATTATAACATCAAATATAAAGTTTGTATATATTGAAATGAAGCCGGATTTAGGGTTTGATTTCGTTCCTGGGGCATTGGTGCAGGGTTTTCTCTAAAGCCAGGGCTTGATGCAGGGCATCCACCTGACGCTCGAAGTCAAGATTCATATCCTTTAAATCAACGCAAGCCTCGCGCGTAAGCTTAAGCTCGTTTTGGGAGAGGAATAACTGCTCTTGAGCGCTCTTCAATCTCCGCGTTGTCATATCATCTTCAAGCGTCCGCGTTTTCAGCTCTTCTTCTTTGAGGCGTAAGGCCTCTTTTAACTCATTCATCGCCCGGGAGAATTCTTTTTCTTTTGAACTCAAGATATTCTTAATTTCCAGCAGCTGTCCTTCGGAATCCTTAAACTCAAGCTGAAGCTTTTCCTTGGCGGATATCTCATTACGTAAGGCCTCTTTAATTTTTATGCTTTCCTCGAGCTTGTTAAGCGATTCTATCTGTTTGGCCTGTTCGTCCGCTTTAGCCGTGAGTAATTCTATTTTCTTAGAAAGCTCACCATTCTTATTGCTATGGTCAAGTATCTGCTTCTGCCA
Organism: Candidatus Omnitrophota bacterium; assembly: GCA_003510525.1. Classification (GTDB taxonomy): domain Bacteria; phylum Omnitrophota; class Gorgyraeia; order Gygaellales; family UBA12090; genus UBA12090. Next base: position 6,532 of record DOMD01000162.1, on the reverse strand, counting down.
GTAGTCGCGTATCTTTAATTTTTCATCCTCAAAGAGCTGATTCTGCTTTTTTGACAGGAGAATATAGTTTAGCACCGCTAAAACGGCACCCGCGATTAATACGGTTAAGAAAGAATAAAATACTTTGGGATTAAGCAATATTTGAATTAAATAATGCATAGTGAAAAAAGCGACAAAAATAAACCCCGCCTCCTATGTTGAAGTAAAAGGTTTAGGCTAAGGCCGAGGTAGGGACAGAATAATGTTCTATCCCTACGTTAAACCTTAGCCTAAACCTCCTCGTTACAGCATCCAGGCGGGGCCTATTGGTAAGCTTATTATTTTTTTGTTTTTAATTTATCCAGAAATTCCTGAGTCGCTTTTGCGGCAATCTCTTTACAGCCAAGCCCGAATGCCAAAGCCAGGGCCAGGCCTATTGAACTTAAAATAATCAGTACAGAATTCTCTATGGCGCTAATGTCAATCTGTATCTGCTTTAAGGTGATGTTAACGGTAAAAATTATGATTATTGCCTGAGATAAGCGCCCCAAGAGACCGGACTGTTCTACCCCGGCATTGGCCGTTGCCGTTTGCACGGCAGTGCTCACAAAGGAAGCAAAGAACATACCCAGGATAAGGATAAATATCGCTGAAATAACCCTGGGGATATAAAGAACGATGGTATTAAGCAATCCGGTTGCCTGCTGATTAACGTTAAGGACGCTTATGGCAATTACTAAAGAGATGAGCATCACTACCCAGTAGCTCAAGACCCCAATCAGCTCGGCAATGCTGTGCTTAATTCCGCCCTTGCCTAAGATTTTGTCAATCCCCACTCTTTCCGCGTAAGAATCAATCTGCAGAACATCGAGGATACGAACCACGAGGTTTTTGATCATCTTGGCAATAATCCAACCAACAACCAGAATAAGAATTACCGCGCACAAGGCTGAAACGAATCCACCCACTTGAACCAGCATTGCTTTCACTGGGGCTACTATGAGCTCCTTAAGCATACCGCACCTCCTTATATTGGGCTGTTAAAAAAACCTATACCCTGCCAGGGTTTAATTATTATAACTCTATCATATTTAATATGTTATGTCAAGTAAAAATTGGGGTTGCGGTGGAGTTGCGGTTGCAGACGAAAAAAAGATTTTTGATACAAAAGCCAGGAGGGTTAATCGTAGATAATAGGGAGCTGAAATTCCATCGCGGTCCTATTTGCCTCCTTAGGCAGAGACGGAAAAGGAAAGGCGGATTTAACGACATTTAATACCGGCTGGCTAAGGGCGGAAGAAGTAGCGGATAATACCCTGGGCTCGCCTAAAAGGCTGCCATTAGAGGAAACCACAAAAGAAACCACCACTCTTTCATTACGCCCTGGCCCGGCCTTCATCAAACTCATTAAAGAGTAAATCCTGTTTCTTACATATTCAGAATAATCCTTAACACTGCGTTGCGCGGAAGAAACCGATAAAAATCCGGCTGAATCAGAAACGCTCCCTTTTACCTTTTGAGGGCTGTATTTGCGGGAAATATATCCTTTTTCGGTTTCTTTAACCAAATTCATAATATCGTCATCCTTGGTGAGGCTGACATATCTGGGCGAGGGAAACTCATCGCGGACTATGCGGGGAGTCAAAAAAATTACCAACTCAGTCTTATTCAGGCTTGAGCTTACACTGCGGAAGGCCGCCCCTAATATAGGAATATCTCCCAACAAAGGAATCTTCTTGACCTCATTCTCTTTTTTATCTTTTTTGAGTCCGGCAATCACGATAGTCATACCGTCTTTCACGGTAACCGCGGTTTCGGCCTCGGAGGTAGTTACTATGGGCACCTGAGTAACCTTACCCTCAGAAGTCAAATCCGTCATTTTAGCTGAACTTACCTCCGGTTTGATTTTCATCGTTACAAAACCGTCCCGGCTGACAGTCGGGGTTACATAAAGCTTAACCCCCACATCCACGAAATTAACCGTCTGAGCAGTCTCACTGGTGCCGCTTCCGCTCTGCGAAGTGGATGAGGTTATATACGCCTCTTTGGTACCTACCGGTATCTTGGCCTCTTGATTATTTATAGCCATTATGCTGGGGCTGGAAAGTATTTTAGTCTTTCCTATAGTGCGCAGTAAATCCAACACCCCTTTATAGTCGTATTTTTCACCCAAGCTGATTCCGGCAGTCGCCTTACCCAAAGAAAGCTTATTGGAATTGCCTAAAGAAAGCGGATTGGCCATCCTCAAATTCTTAGACAGCCAGACATCCCAATCCACCCCCATCTTAAACTCGTCCTTTTCCGGGCTAATCTCTATTATCTGGGCATCAATCCTTACCTGAAGAGGCTTTTCATCAAAAGCCTCGATAATCCTGCCGATTTCGGAAACCTTATTCGGATAATCAGTAATGGCTATTTTATTAGTCCGTTCATCAATCTTTACCGAGCCCACTCCCTTGGTTACTTCTTCTTGAATCTTAGGGCTTAGCTTATCCGCCTGGGCATATTTTAATTCAAAAATCCTGGTTATTAACGGCTTATCTAATTCTTCAATCAGGGCCTCTATTTGACGAATTTTTTCCAGGGTATCCATGACTACAATCGTATTAGTAGCTTCATCAACTATTACCTTACCCACATTAGACTTAATCTGGGTTATGGTCTTGCTTAATTCCGCGGCTTTGGCAAACTTCAATACCCAGATTAAAGAACTCTTTTCATTCTGGAATTTATCGCCGTAGGTAAGCTCGTAGTCTTTATCCGTCATAATATAAACAATATCGCCTTTTACCTCATAGGCCAAGCTGTTGGCAGAGAGAATAATCTCAAAAGCGTCCCAGATATTTACCTCTTTTCAAAATATGGTTACCTTGCCCGAAACATTCTTTCCGATAATCAAATTAAGCCCTGAGCGCTGGGAAATCATTTTCAAAACATCCACGATATCCATACCCTTTAGATCTAAAGAGATTTTCTCCTGCTTAAGGGGCATCAAGCCTAACGAAGAGAATTTACTCTCTCCGGAATTACGCAAACCACCCATATAAGAAAATTCATCCTGAGTAAAGCCAATACCGCTAAAATCATAACCAAGAAATATACCCAGGAATACGATAAATAAAACTATCACTATTTTTCTCATTTATAGATTGTCCGAATAGAGATTATAAAATCCGTGAAGATTGGCGAATTTAATCCACGTTTACTAAAGACTCAACTCCATCTTCTGCCCGTTAATATCGAATATAACCTTGCCCTCCTGAACTTCGTCAACCTTAAATTCTCCTAAAAGTTGTCCCTGGCTAAGAAAATAGGTCTGTTTGCTTTTTTTATCTTCAATGACCGCCTGGGGATTATCCCCACCCATCACCCCTTTTAAGGAATAATTATTTAATAGCTCGGAAGACACAATAGTCTTGGCCGCGCCATTTTTGTCTTTCTGTTCCCGGAAGGCCGTTACCTTAAAAAGAGCGCGCTTTCCGATTATACCTTCGTAATAGGAAAATGGCTTGGCCTGTGGTGATTGCTGATCAGCCGCGAGGCTTCCTTCTTCCTTTTGAACTTCTTCAATCAAGCCCGCGCTATTCAGCTTATTAGCGGTTGTCTTGACCAAAAAGAAAAAACCAGCCAGAATTAAGCACCCGATAATAGAAAGCAGGCTGTTAGCGCGCCTTAAAAGCGGCAGGCTATCTTTAGGCGCCCCTAAGATAAATTGTAACATACTCAAGAAATATTATACCCTAAGTTATTGCCTGTCAAGCAGTTTCTGCGTTTTCGCGTTTTTTCAGAACAATATCCTATGAATTTCCAGATATCCATAAAGAAGCGCGGAATTCGTGGGGTGAATATTCAGCTCAAATTTCTCAATCCGGAGCAATTCCCGGGACTGCTGAAGCTGATAAAGAAAATCAGCCATCTCTTTAATCCCCGCTTCCAATCTCAACTCTACCACAAATTCACTATAATGTTCTAAATTCTTTATCGCCCGCGGCTTTATATCATTTATATTCACCCCGGATTTAGTGCCCGCGCGCTCCAGCTCAATCAAAATACGGGCGGTCTGCTGTTCAGGGGATACCCCCTCCTCCTCCTTAAGCGTGGAGGCAAAACTCTGGAAGTCTTTTTCAATCGCGGCCTTTCTTGCCGCCATTCGTTTGGCCTTGGCCAGTTTATTTCTTAAATGTGAAATATCTTTATCCCGGGCATCTAATCCGCGAAAGTAAGGAGTTACGATTAAATCAAATGACAATTTTAAGATAATAACCAGGGCGGCCAGGGAAAATACCGCCTTTTCCCTCTTATTCAGATGAGCAATATTAGAAATCATTGTTTTTCTAACCGGCAGAGGATATCAAAATCCACCGCCTTTTCTTCCTGAATTTTTCGTTCAAAGGAATGCCGGAGCTGGACATCCTTGAGAACCGGGGATTTTTCCAGGATGTTCACCAAGTTAAAAACGCCGGATAAGCTCTTGGCCTGGCCCTTAAGAACCAGAGAATTATCAAAGCTATAGCTGAATAATGATAAATTTATATCTTCCGCGCTAAGACGAAATACTTCCGCTAAAATATCCAGACAAGAGCCGCCCTGGAATTGGTTTTTTACGTAAGAAATTTTCTTAAGTTTATTTTCCACGCGGCTGACATCTCCGGACAAAGAATCCAATTCCCGGCTTAAATTAGAAATAACTTTTTTTCTCTCCCGAACATTTAAAAACATTCCGCTGATTATAGTCAGAATAATCAAAATAGACAATACTATTGTTTTGCTTATTTCGTATTTATAAACCGCGTTATTTCTTCCCTGAATAATATCTTCCGGAATAAGGCTAAAAGAATATGCCTGGTCCGATAAAACTACCCCAAACAAACCGGCGAAAGAACTTCCTTGCAAGTCTTTTGGTTTAACCTCAGATGAGGCCCCCATCCGGATATTTTTTCCCTGGGCATACCGGACAGCCTTAAGCCCAAGACTTCCCAGGAAATCCTCATCAATATATTTCAGGGCTTCATCGGCTCCGGTAAAGACCGCGTTGCGCGGCCTTAGACCTATCTTTTCTTTCTCATAAGCGCTGAGGCTGCGGTTAATTTCTTCTCCTAATCGAATTTTGTACTCAGCGGGAGACAAAACAATGGAAAAAGCCCGAGAATAAATAAACCCCGCGGAAGGCATCCTGTTGCGCGCTGATTCCCCGGCGGCCTCTAACAGGGCAGGCCCCCGAAAAGAAATTATATCTATCCGGGCATACTCCCCATCTAAATCCACAACCATAGCCGGGCTCTCCGATTTAAGCTCCGGCTGAAACTCAAACCAGCGGCACATCCCCTGAACATCCAGAATAATTTCCTCAGGTTCTATTTTATTTTTTTTCAGGGCTTTCAGGTGTTTCTTAACCACATCCTGATGCATAATAATCAAGACAACATCCGAATATCCATCGGGATTCTCCCTAATCAGCTGATGGGCAAAGATTATCTCTTTAGGATCATAAGGAATCTGCTTAGCCGCCTGAAGGCGGGCCATCTGGGAAAGCTCATCCGGACGGGTAGAGGGAAGCCTGACATAATGCAAAGTAGCCTGATACCTGGGGACCATCAAAACCAGCCTGCCTAACGTCTTTACCTTGCCGGCACTTAAAAGCGCCTCCAGGCTCCTGCTCATTCCCTCTTCAGTTTTATCAACTATAGAAACCGAAGCTAACGATAAAATTTCTCCGCCGGCATTAGCCTGGGCCAATTTAATCAACTTTTCGGTAAAACTTAAACAAGTGGTTATTTTGGCTTTATTCTTCATACCAATATAATTGTTTGGGCGCTGTACCGGATTTTATTTCTACCACTGAGGTAATACGCTTAGTCACATTAAGCACCGTTCCTGAAGAATTAGCTCTAAAAATCTCACTTTTACAGCTAAGCCTGTCTGACTTTACCTTGCTCGCGGATAAACATAACTTTCCATCAGCGTCAAGAAAGCTGCAGGCTGCCGGACTGCTTATGATTTCTTTTATAGCATCACCGTCAGCGCGATAATTCAATATAGCCGGCACCTCATCATTATTATTAAATCCCAACGCGAGCAATACTTCTTCCGGAGCGGTATTAACGTTGATTTCCCCATTGGTATACACGGTTACATAAGGAGTTAGCGCGTCAACTATTTCTTGAGTAAAACCGTCTATCATTATCAGTTCTTCGAGCCTATCCAGAGGCGCGTTTTTAGGCTTGAGGCCCTGGCCGGAATAATATCTTTCCTCATATGACCCGTCATCATTAGAGTCTATCCAATCAATAAATCTATCCGCTAATTCCGCGCCATAACCCAGGTTTTCCAACAACTCCACGAACTCATCGCGCCGTTCTTTGATTTCGTTACCGGTAGAATCAATAATCGTATTTATATTTATTTTAGACTGTTCATCCTGCATGCCATAAAGCGGCTCTTCGGATTCAGGATAAGAATATTTTATCGTAAATGTGCCGCCGCCTAAAGGAAAATCTTTAAATTCAGGGCTGCCATCCGCTTTCAGCTTATTGCTCCAGTCTTCTTGCAAACC
>DOMD01000113.1 GCA_003510525.1 Candidatus Omnitrophota bacterium | reverse complement strand
GCGCGGCCGCCCATGCTTGCCGCAGGAAAAAGGGTTCGCAGGCTCGGCCCATTGCGCCTTCGCTCTGCTCCAACAGAAAAGAGGTGTTTATCATACTCATCACCTCCTTATGCGCGGCCTTGCTGGCCGCTNNGGCGTCCGTACAACGCAGAAAATTATTTCCCGCGCGCATCAATCTTCGCTGTTATAAGTCGCACCCCACCACTCGGCTGATATACTTAAAGTTGTTTCACTCCCAATGCGTTACCCTCTTTATTACCCTTATTCTAACATATTACCCTTTTTAAGCCAAGGGGCGCCTGGACCTTTACCAATACATTTTAAATCACCTTTCGCGCTAAGATCCTTTAAAACCCGACGCACCATGTCCCGGCTTACTCCCGGGCAGGCACGTTCAAGATCAGCCAAGGTGAATTTTCCCTCAAAAGATTTTATAGCGTCCAAAATCAATGCCGTCTTTGCGCCTCGCGCAGACCGAATCTGTCCGGCGCGGCTCTCAAATTCAACATATGACCGCCGGATTATTGAAAGGAGGTAATTCAACCAAGGAAGAATATCATGCTTGCCCTCGTGCCAATTTTTAGAGCTTTCAAGAAGAACCCTGTAGTAATCCTCTCTGGTATCTTCAACAAGCTTTTCAAGGCTTATATATCTGCCGACCTCTATACCATGCTGATACAGCGCAAGCAAAGTCAAAAGTCTTGCGACTCTGCCGTTTCCATCACGGAAGGGATGAATACATAGAAAATCAAAGACAAGCGCCGGGATGGCAAGCAGCGGCGGAACATGCTCCTGATTTATAGCGTGGCGATATAAAAGGCAAAGCTCCTCGACCGCCTTTGGGGTTTTCTTAAATGAAACCGGATTAAACCTTATGAATGGGGCCTCGCCAGGCTTGGTTTCAATTATTTCATTATCAACACGCTTAAAATGCCCCGCATCTCCGGAACCTTCCTGAATAATAAAATGCAATTTTTCTAAAAGTTTTGGGGTTATGGAAAGCTCGGCGTGATTGGTATGTATAAGATTTAAGGCCTTACGGTAGCCCTGAACTTCTTCTTCGGAACGGTTTTTAGGTCGTACATTACCCAGGACAAGGGGTTTAAGGCGGTCCGGTTGAACGGTAACGCCTTCTATGCGGTTTGAGGATTCAGCGCTCTGCACCAAAGCCATATCCCGCATGACTTTTAAAAGTTGTGGAGCCTGTTTTGCATAAAGTTCCTGGCGCCCTTTGCTCTGAGCAATATCCGTCATAAGCCACACGGAGCCCGTTGGGATAGCAAAATTCTTCAATCTTTCACCACGAAATGACATCATAAAATTCTCCTGCTATGACTTAAATTCACAGCTGTCCGAAAAACTGGAAGCATCCCCTTTTACATTAATTTAACCCCACGTTTTTTTCGCCCATGCGATTAAATGGGTCTCTCGCTCATCAATAGCTTTTTTGTCCCAATCGGGTCTTTCATAAATTTCCTTTAGCATCTGCAGCCCATAGGTTTGATATTGTTTTTTCTTTTCAATAAAAGATTTTTGTCCTATTTTTGAATTTTCATTGGGTGGCAATAATACCAAGTTGCCGATTCTATGTATATTATTTCGCAACCCATTTTTGCCGGGTAGCTTACCTTTCCAGGAAGCGCTTAAGGTTTGAGGATGTATGTGTTCTATAGATGTGAATGCGGATTTACTCCAAATCTGAGCCCATACTTCTTTAGAAATATCTCGCTTTGCCTCATCACATAAATCTTCTTCATATCTATAGAAAAAGTATTTTAAATCATTTTCCCATCCATTATAACAATCAATATTTGTTATTTCCTTAACTGCGTCGTCAATGGGCTGCGAATCACTGATCTTTTTCATTTTCGCCAAGATTTCGTCTTTAGTTTTTAAGGTCTGCCTATGAATATCTCGCGCCAGCCTGATATAATCACCAACACCTGTTCGCGCATCTCTTCGGTATAATCCAAAGATTTTAAAAGTCATTTTCTCCCAGAAATCAAGCAACTCCTTGCGATCCGGTTCAGAAACTTTGGCTTGCAGAATGGCAATGGCTAATAATCGTGCGTGAGCGATATCGGTTACAGCACTCAAGCGCGAATTTGCATACAAACTGTTCAAATGCTCAGCAATGTTATGCAGCCATTCACAAGTTTCAATTATTTTCTTATAGTCTGTTGAACAGTATGCTTGAAAGAAATAATACGAATCCTCAGCGCTTAAAGTTTTACTGGTCTCCTTGTCGTGTTTCAATGTTGCCGCAAAGCGTAGTATCTCCTGACCTGGGATGGTCTTTTTACCCAACATTTTATATGTAGCTGTCCAAATTCCATGCAGGGTTTCTAAATGCTCTCGTGAAGCGTCTTTTTTAAATTTTTCAAACACAATACCCATCAACATGCTCTTGGTCTTATCGAGCCAATCGACATCAAGTCCGCGGCTATTTAGCGCATTAAATATGGTGTAGACAATCCCCTCCTCCTCTAAGGTATAAAAAACAAAACCCAATCGATGTCGCAAAAGCTTCACCAGAGAAACAAGATCTTTTTTTCTTTTCAGCCATTCGTCAACGAAATATTCACATTCATTAAAAGCATTAAGCAAGTTCAGCTCGGCCTGTGTTTTAATTTTATCAGGAGCTGGCAGGTGTCCATGTTTTAGATACTTGGAGAAAACTTCATTATCATCGTGATTGATTTGGAGTAAAATGAGACGCTTGTCCGCTTTTACAAGCAATCCATCCAATTCAGCTTTTAATTTTTTATCACGTTTTATTTTTTTCGTGATAGCTTTGATTAAAATTATTAGCGTTGTAAGTCGCTGTTGCCCATCCACAACTTCAAGGGTTTTATACTCGTCTGCCCCGATTGCTTCGGTTTTTTTCCTGTCCAAGCAAACCACTGTTGCCATAAAGTGATGCCGATCAGGATTAGAGTAGTGGGACAAACTTTCTATATCAGAAAATAAATCGGTTCGTTGCTTGGTTTCCCAGCTATAGGGTCTTTGATAGTTGGGAACCCTAAACAATCTTCGCTCCAATAAATCGGCCAAAATCTGATACTTTGGTTCAATCATAAATTCTCCTTGTATTAATCGTCGGTGAGTAACCTCTAAATACTATCAAACTCCTCTAAGTCAACCTCCCCTGTGTCTATACCATTCAAAACCAATAACAGTTAACCGATTTACACGCTCCTTTGAGATTCGCCCTTTAATCTTAGTTCGTCGTTGTACAGAAACCCATAGACCTAAACCCGGGTTTTTCGGCCACCTCTTTGGCACATTACAATTACCGTGTTTAACTTTATATTGCTCAAGGGCGCGAAAGCTTTCCTCCCAGGCGGACGCTCGCAGATCCCAGTCAAATCCAATCGCAATTAGCCGATTTGCTCGCTCTTTTGATAGTTGCCCTTTAATTTTACGTTGTCGCTGTATTCCAACCCAATTAGCCAAACTCGGATTTTCAGGGAATCTTCTTGGCACATTGCAATCACCCTGTTTAGCTTTATACTGCTCAAGGGCGAGAAAGTTTTCTTCCCAAGCTGATTCTAGAGGATCCCAATCAAACCCAATTACAGTTAGCTGATTTACCCGCGCTTTTGATAATTGCCCGTTAATCTTAGCTTTTCGTTGTGTTGAAACCCATCTTCCCAGATCTGGATTTTCAGGGCATTTACCTGGCACATTGCAATCGCCATG
>DOMD01000056.1 GCA_003510525.1 Candidatus Omnitrophota bacterium | reverse complement strand
AAGACGAATACAATCCCAAACCCTTGGTTAATCCCAGGTTATTCCAGAATATCCCGCACTTACCGGAATCAAAGGTCAATGCCAGGTTCTTCAAATACAGCTTATTCCCTAAAGGAAGTTCTTCCTTATTGTTGCTGACCGCTACCCGTCTAATGGTCGAAATATTCTCTGCCTGAGCATCCTCATCGCGCAGGATAATTATCCCGCTGAAATACACATCCGCGTCCGATAAGCCCAAAACCTCAGAAACTCCGTCTATGCCCACATATTTCAACCTCACCGCCTCGCCCTCATTACTCAGTTTTGAAATATACAGCGCTTTGGGCGTCTTATTGACATGCTCGAAGGATAAAGAAGGAAGAAGACCATTATTTATTTCATTCCTATCCGCTATTCTTACCCCGGAATTTACATATTTACCCAGAATAACCGTATCCCCCATCTTCTCTATTTTGCTGAAATCCCCGGATTCATCAACCGTTTCCCACCGATCGTACTCACTTATGACAAACAGCTCCGCTTCTTTACCTTTTATTTCTGCTTCACCCACTGTGCCCATCATAACTTCCCACTTGATAATCCCTTCCCCTTGCGCCTTAAGATTCCACGATTGGCGAAAAGGCGGCTTATCCGGCCAGTAAAGGGTAACAGTGATTTCTCTGTCATTTTTCTTATCAACGCTCCACTGGGCATCCGAAGACTTATAAATTAAACCCTCATACCGAAATTGCGTATGCAGTCCGGAACCATAGCTTATTAATTTATTTTTCCAATATATCTCTACTCTATCCGGCCTACAGAAAATATTCATAAAACCCAGGCGCATAATTGCGGATTCAGACAATAGACGATTCGTCGTCTGTAGATATCCTTCCAATTCCGAGGTTTCCGCTGATTCAAAGATTTTTATTTTGGCAAAAAATATCTTCCGGGTAGCTATTTTATCACCGCTGGCGTTTGAATTTACATGAATGTATTGAATTACCCGCGCGCCATTCTTAGGACCGGCATTCCCGATTCTACAACATAGTTGCGCGTCATCCCGCAGCCTTTCCATAATAATAACCGGCAACTCCCCATTCTGCCCTGCCTTACCCGCTACCCCAACCAACCTGCCGTCGGATTCACTGATTTTATATGCTTCCCACTGCTCATCGCGCGAAAAGACTTCTGGGAAAGGCGCCTTTTGACGAAGAGTAAAATAATGCGCGTATTCATTCGCGAATAATAAATTGCAGTGAGATTCATCAATATCAATACCGTCAAATTCCGGCATGCTAATTTCACAAAGAAATTCTTTTTCATTTAATACGGAGATATCTACCTCCAGCCTCACGGGCATATCGGGCCAGCTTCCGGAAGCGCTCATTTCATCCCTGCTGCCGCGCTCCTGAACATCCCAACGCGCAGATGTGGAAAGAAACTTCCTCCTCGAAGAAAATAAGATAACATGCCAAGACAGATTATCTGTAATAGTCATCCCCCTCCAACGGAGGATTATTTTCCCATTATTAAAAATAATTGCCAGACATCCCTTCTCTAAAATGGTTATACCATTCTTATCCCCGGCAGTCTCGACGTAATAATTATATACACCGTTGATATCCCCATCTTTTAAAATTACGCCTTCCCGGATAAATATACCTCTAGCGCATAATCTTTTTGACAGTTCGATATCATGAGATATGAATACTATTGTTTTTCCTTGCTCTTTAAGCTCAAAAATCTTATCTACGCATTTGCTCTGAGCATAGATATCACCCACAGCCAAAATGTCATCAATTAACAAAATATCCGAATTCATATGAATGGCTATAGCAAAGGCCAGACGCATATACATGCCGTGAGAATAATTTTTAACAGGAGCATTTATAAATTTGCCTATCGCGGCAAATCTCTCGATATCACCACACTTTTCTTTAATATACTTCTTGGCAAATCCATGAATTGAGGAAATAAGGTATATATTTTCCCTACCGGTCAAATCCCCCTGGAAGCTAAGGCCGATATCCATCAGGGCGGAAATTGTTCCGTTTACAATAACCCGGCCATTATCAGGCTTCAGCATCCCAGATATTAATTTCAGTATCGTTGTTTTTCCTGCCCCATTTTCCCCTATGATACCAAACACCTCACCTTTATTTATTTCTATATTTATCCCCTTAGCCGCCCAAAAATATTCAGGGACGAATTTGCCTTCTTCTTTAAATTCGACTCTATATCGCAGCCAGACATCCTGTAAAGAAATTATACTCATTTTGTAGAATTATTAATCCCCGAAGAAACAATTAAGCAAGAAATGGCAATTTTTCCTGCACTCCCTGATGCCGGCTCTTACCTCTAAAGCTTTAGGAGAATTCCAGGCCTCATCAATTAAATCGCGCCTTATATTACCAATGCTCGGGAAATTATAACAAAGGAAGATATCACCGGAAGAACTGATATGCAAAGCCTGTCCCATCGGGCAGGAGACATTTTTAACAAACTTATCCGGTTCCCTAAAATAATTTTTAAAAGACTCTAGCTGAGGCGCGGTGTTTAGAATCTTATGCCCCCGACCGTTGGAACTAAATTTAATCTCCTTTATAATCTCTATTATTTCACAGGCCCTTTCCTTATCGCGAGGCCAAAGAAAGCTGTATTCTTCTCTGTCGTGCCAATATGTATCTTCTGCCGTATTGTTAGGCTGCATAGGCGCTAAAAATAACAGATTGTTAATCTTGAAATTCGCCAATGCCCACTGAGCCATACTGATTATCTCTTCCAGATTACTCTCCATAATGATTGCGCTCACACACACAGCAATCTTACGCGAATACAATAAATCTATCGCCCGCATAACTCGCGCGAAAACGCCTTCCCTGCCTCTTAAGAAATCATGCTTAGGCATCTCCAGGCTATCCAGGGAAAGAGTAATGCCTCCCAGGCCAGCGCGCGCTAATTTACTAATCATCATATCATCAAGCAGGAAGCCGCTTGAGGTTAATACTGTTGAAAAGCCGCGTTCGCCGGCAAATCTTATTAACTCTAAGATATTATTATACTGTAATACTTCACCTCCGGCGAATATAACCTGCATATCCTGATTTCCACGCAATACCTTCAAAGAATCAAGAGTTCTCTGCCAATCATTGAACGCCGGCAGAGCATTATGGTCAATTATCTCTTGCCATTTATAACACATTTTACATCTTAAAACGCAGCTATCAATAATGCCTATGCTGCAGAATCCCGGTTTCATAGTTTTACCTATATATCTATCTGTATTTTAAAATATCCGATTCTTTGGTTTTAAACAAAAGTAATCCACAGATTAAACTGAGCATGGAAAGTGCTGCGGCAAATATCCATTCTTCTATCCCTGGGCAAGAGCCCTGATACAAGAGGAGCCTAAAAATATTCACATAACTTGTTAAAGGATTTAACATAATTACCCAGCGGTATCCGGCAGGAACAGCGTCCAGAGTATAGAACACAGGGGTAATCCAGAATAAAAACATAAAACCAATATCCAGAACATGCGGTAAGTCCTTAATATATAAAGCAATTACATTTAGAATCAAAGATATCCCCAGGGCAAAAAACAGATACAAACACAAAGGAATCGGCAATAAAAACAAATTCCTGATAATCTGCGCGTTAAAGATAATAAAAATAGGCAGCAAGGGAATAAGTCCCGCCAGAAACCTGATAAGGTTTGACAACACTAGTGATACAGGCAGCATCTCCGGAGATAAAATAAACTCACCTAACAAAACCTTGTTGTTTCTTGCCGCAGCCACCACTTCCGAGGCTGAGTTAAGAAAGAAAAACCAGGGTAAAATTCCGGACAATACTAAAAGAGGAAAATTCTTAACTTCTGTTTTCAGTATCTCGGTAAAAACAAAACTAATCACGCACATAATTAATAAGGGATTAAAGACAGCCCAGAGCATTCCCAACTTAGAGCCGGC
>DOMD01000188.1 GCA_003510525.1 Candidatus Omnitrophota bacterium | reverse complement strand
TGACCCCTTTTGTGACCCCTTTTGCGTTCATCAAGCATATCTTCCCCTTCTGCGCCATACGAAACACCGCCAAGAAAAACATGAATAAACAAAATTATAAGGATACAAGATATTTTATTTCTCATTTCTCTTCCCTCCATATAGGGGTCAGGCCCGGACATTAGACATTAACTCATCTATCTCTTACTGCAAGCTTCTATTTTGCCTTATAAGTTGTCCTGCGCGCTGATTCTGGTTATATCTCCCAGGGATAAAGAAAATTAATTGGCGGCGAATGTCTTTTCGTGATATCCAAGCAAATACACCTGCCTTTTTTTAAACTGTATTTTTCAAGGAAATATTTCATTGCCGTGCCTTTAAACGCCCCCTGGGCTATTTTCACTTCCAGCGGAAGAATATCCCTGCCTTTACGGACGATAAAATCTATCTCTTTTTTATCCTGCGTCCTCCAGAAAAATAATTCTTCTCTTCTTTTTTGCTTGATTAACTCCGTAAATACTGAAGTCTCAAACATATTCCCCAAGATAGTCTTGGGAAATGTCTTTAGCCAAAGAAGGTGGGCTATTCCGGTGTCACAGAAAAACACCTTGGGAGTCTTAAACAATTCCGCGCGCAAATTTGAACTAAACGGAGGCACCAATTTCAAAATATAGGTATTTTCCATCAGAAAAATATAATTTTCCACTGTCTGCCTGGCAAGCCTGGCCGTGTTCGCCAGCTCAACAATATTCAACAAATTACCGCTTTGCGCGGCCAGGATTTCCAACAGTTTATTAAACTTCAACACATCCTTAATATTAGCCAGGTCCTTTATGTCTTTGCGTATATAAGTATCAATAATCTGCTGTAAATAAAACTCCTTTTTCCGCAAATTATTTTCCATGGCTATGCGGGGATACCCGCCATAAATGATATACTCCCGATATAAATCTTTCAGCTCTTTTAAGGTTATGGAAGATAACTTCTCATCCTTAAGGTCGCGTTTGTATCCTTTAAAAATAATGTATTCCCTGAAGCTTAAGGGATAAATCTCAAAATTTACTGTCCTGCCTACCAACGATTCTTTAAATTTCGCCTTAATCTCAAAACTGCTTGATCCGGACACAAACAGTTTTATCTTGTCGCCGTGATGATCACGCATCAGCTTCAGAAAATTACTGGGATTGCTTAGATATTGGATTTCATCAATAAAAACATACAATAGACCCTTCCCTGGGAGGCTCCTTTCCTTCAGATATCCTAAAAAGGCCTGCGGTCCGGAATTTAACAATTCCGTGAACCTTAAGTCCTCCAAATCAATATACAGGGTATCCTTGCCTTGAGCGATTAACTCATCTTGCAGGAATTTCAAGATGGAAGTCTTGCCCACCTGTCTTGCCCCATGCAAGACCACTACATCTTTAGCGTTGATAAATTCCCTAATGGAACTGATTATTTGTCTTTCTAAGATTTTCATGGCATAGTTTTTGTTAGTTATTTGCTAACCATACTATACATTATATTCAATATAATGTCAAGTTATTATTGCTTGGCTGGAAGGCTTCTTACCAAAATCACCGAGAGATAACCCAGCTCTTTATCTTTTATGGAGGCGATATTGCGGATGATTTTTTCGTTGGGGTGGCCGGCTCGGCTTACCAGCACGGCGTTTTTAGCCAGGCCTTTTTGCTTAAGCAGACGGATGACCTTTTGCAGTTTTGCCCCTACCTTCATTAGCACCACCGTGTCAAAATCCTCAAGCGCCTCTTCTATGCCCTCCAAGGTTTCGCTTACCGGCAGGACTGCCATCTTTTCCTTGCCCTCTAAAAGGGAAAACCCTGCCCGGCTGGCCGCGGCGTTAAAGGCGCTTATCCCGGGAATAGTTTCCACCTTTATCCGGGGATAATCCTGCCTAATCATCCTTAACAAATAGATATAGGTGCTGTAAATAAAGGGGTCACCGAGAGTAACAAAGGCCGCTTGTTTACCTTTTTTTATTTCTCCCGCGATTCTCCGGGCCGCCTTTTTCCAGTATCTTTTCAAGACTGCCTTATCTTTGGTCATCGGGAAAGTAAGCTCAACATAGGTCTTTTTACCCTCAATGACCTGTTCAATTATCTTACGGGCGACGGAGATCCCATCGTCACTCCCTTTAGGGGTAAAAATAACCTCCGCTTCTTCCAGCGCCTCTTTGGCCCTTAAAGTCAGCAATTTGGGGTCTCCCGGGCCGATACCGATACCGCAAAGCTTCCCCCTTAAAACCTTCTTATGATCATTACGCATAAACCAAATCCTCTCATCTTGCTTAAATTTACCAGGTCAGTATCAATTATCCTCTCATTGAGATAGGTGAGATTTTCTAAAACTACAGCCCTCCTGTTTTCTACGGCTTCCTTAAGCAGATATTCGGCTATTTCCTGCGGAGGAAAGGCGGCATCGGTGAATAAAAACACCTTAGGGTGGGCCTTAATTTCTTCGCTTAAGTTATTCACCGGGCGTCCGTGCAGGCTGATAATTTTGGCATCCTGCCAGCTTTCTCCTATTTTAGAAAAGGCAATCTGCAAAGTGCTGATGCCGGGAATAACCTCGTATTCTTCTTTCTTAAATTCCTTGGACAACTTCTCTAATAAACTATACAATCCCGCGTCTCCGGAGACCAGCACCGCCAGTTTTTTTTCATCCTTATGCGCCTGAATATAAGGAATAACTTCATCGAAATGCTCATCCAGAACAAACTCTTCTTTCTTGCAGTATTTAAGCATCGCCAAAATTCTTCCGGAGGAAATCAGGCAATCGCTGTTTTCTATCTGTTTTCTGGCAATAGGAAGCAAATAATCTTCTGTCCCCGGCCCGACCCCAATAATATATATTTTATTCATTTTCTCTGAAATTCAGACAATTTCCTAATATCTCACCCTGCAAGGAAAGAATATAACAGTTTATTTTTAAAGCCGAATTAACCAGCTCATTCAGTTTTTCTACCACTGCCTTAGCCAACAGATCAAATACCACGGTTAAATTATTCTTTCGCAGGATTTCTCCGGCGCTTTCGGCAGTTTCCTGAAGGGAAAGCTCGCGGATTATTTCTTCTCCTGCCTTAGCCATTCTGGCATAACGGATAATAGTATCTACCCGGCCATCGCCATACTGGCAATGGGTATTAAACTGTCCGTTAGCCACCTTAACTAATTTCCCGATGTGGCCGGCAAAAATTACTTCGTGTATCCCTTTTTTGGCGCATTCCTCAAACATAAAACCGATGTGGTCGCCGGTCTTGACTATTATATCATCTTTTATGCTTAAAACTTCTTTACAGAATTTCTCTCCCACATACCCCGGCACCAATGCCGCCCTGACCGATCCCGCGGCCTTGATCACATCCAATTGCAGGGACAAAGAGGCCTTGTAGGCGGCCAATGACTTCGGCTCAACGATTCCGGTTGTGCCTAATATTGAGATGCCGCCTTCTATGCCCAGACGAGGATTAAAGGTCTGCTTAGCCAACTCTTCACCCCGGGGAACGCTAATAGTTATTTCAAAGCCTCTTTTTCCCAGATAAGGCTCAAGTTCTTGCAAAATCATCTTACGCGGCACCGGGTTAATCGCCCATTCCCCAACCGCTACCGCTAACCCAGGCTTGGTTACCCGGCCAACGCCTTTTCCGCCTTTAAGAATAATCCCCGGCTGATCAGAAAATCTGGCCTCGGCAAAGACCTTAGCCCCGTTGGTTATGTCCGGGTCGTCACCGGAGTCTTTGATTACGGAGCAGTGAGCAAAACCAGCGCCTATTTCCTGGTCACTTAAATTAATATTTAATTTAGCGCCTGAAGCAGTTGCTACATTCACGGTTTCCACAATCTTTCCCGAAGTAAGCATCATCACCGCGGCCTTAGCCGCTCCTTGGGCGCAGGTGCCGGTGGTATATCCTTTCCTAAGTTCTTTCAACTCCATAGCTTCTTCAACTCCTGCCTGGCCTCGCCAACAGTCAAAGGCAAATGCTCGATATTATGGCCATCCTCATTTTTCAAAACCTCGAACAAATGGCCGATATGGGGCAGGCGTAATTTAGCACTTTTAAGTTTATCCGAATCGGAAAATACCGCTTGAGGCGCGCCGTCCTGGGCTACTATTCCCTTATCCAAAATAATCACCCGGTCAATAAATACCGGCACTAAATCCACCGAATGGGTAGACATCACAAAGGTAATCCCTTTTTGTTTATTTAAATTCTTCAATAACCGCATTATTGAACTTACCCCGGCCGGGTCCAGGCAAGACGTAGGCTCATCCAAAAGGATAATTTCCGGATCCATTGCCAGAACCCCGGCTAAACAAACCCTTTTTTTCTGCCCGAAACTTAAAGCGTGTATCGGCCGCTGGGCGCAATCGGACATCTCTACCGCCGCGAGGGCCGAGCGAACCCTTTGCCGGACCTCTTCTCGGCTCAAGCCCATATTCACCGGCCCAAAGGCGATATCTTGAGCTACGGTGGGAGAAAACAGCTGGTCCTCGGGATTTTGAAACATAGTGCAAACCTTAGTGAACAAGGCATCCCGGTCAATAGACTTGATATTTTTCCCCTCAATTAAAATATCGCCTTTAGCCGGTTTCAACAGCCCATTAAGTAATCTTAAGAGCGTGGTTTTACCGGAGCCATTGCCGCCAAGAACGCCGGCGAACTCACCCTTAGGAATAGAAATATTAATTCCCTTTAAGGCGGCAGTGCCGTCAGGATAAGAAAAATAGACCTCCTTGGCTTCAATGGCTTTCATGAGTTTAATGCTAATGCTATCAAAATCAGCCCAAAGATAAAAACGGCAAGGACATCCGCGGTTTTAAGCCTTTCCATAGGAGCTAAATCTTGATTTATATTTTTATAACCCCGGAGCATCATTGCCTCATAAGTGGCGATGCTTTGGTCATAAGCCTTAATCACGATTGTTCCCGCCAAAACCCCCAATGAACGCAATGACCTAAAAGGAGCGGTATACCCCAGGCGGACCTTTTGGGCGTCAAAGACTGTTTTGGCGTCTTCTAACAATACGAATATATAGCGGTAAGTCAGAAAGCAAACCTCAATCCAGGCGGGGGGAAGTTTAAACCAAAGTCCGGCCTCCAATAATTTAGGCAAGGAAGTAGTCATACTCAAGAATAACACCCAAGAAGTACTGGCCATAATCCTAAGCACCATCGCGTATCCATATCTTAACCCTTCGGCGTAAGCTGTTAAGCTTAAAACCCCGATATGCAGACGCCATATCGGGGTCCCTCCATGATAAAAAGTCTGGATGCAGAGGATACTTAAGGCTATGCCCAGCGGGGCGCAAATACGATGGATTATTATCTTTACCGGCACTTTTATACTCAAAAGGATTGCCGGAACTAATAGGATAATACACCAAGGCACAAAAACCCTTTGCGAAAAAAGTGTCAGGATAATGGCCATAATCACAAAAACGGCCTTCAGCCTGGCATCTATGCGGGTCAGAAAATTATCTCTCTGGGCAAAATAATCCGAGAAAATGTCGTTCATTTTTTATTCTCACCCGCCTGCGCTTCACTACGGCGGCCTCGCCGTAGTCCCCCTTCGTTCGCTTCGCTCACTATGGCAGACGTAGGCGGACAAAACAATTTCCGCCAGCAGAATCCGGCCATAAATCCTCCGGCGGCCCCGGCCAGCAGAAAGACAAAAAGCAGTAAATCCCCCTGGTCGGTATTGATAAACGGGGTCCAGGCCGGCCTTCCCTGCTCCTGGGCAAACTTTTCCACTACATTCACATCCACCCCCGGCCATTTGCCTTGTTCTTGAGCTAAGGCTGTCTGCGAAGCCAATAACAACGCCGCAAAGCCCAAAGCAAAAATGCACACCGGGATTGCCTTTTTTATCACTCCTAAAGAGTGCAAAATATCCGGCCGGCGCTTATAGACAAATACAACCATCCCTCCGGTGAGAAATCCCTCTAATATCCCCAAGGGAAGCTGGGTAGGGATAAAGGCAACCAAAATAGTGTAAAATAACGACAACATTGATTTGCTACCGTGTAAGGCTGAAGCTAACTC
>DOMD01000002.1 GCA_003510525.1 Candidatus Omnitrophota bacterium | reverse complement strand
TAGTGCTCCGTTAACTTAATTCGTAATAGTTGCGGAAGTTAACTCCGCACTTCCGCTAGGGGGGCAAGCCCCCCTTCGGCGCTCACTTCGTTCGCTGAGCACCCCCCAAGCGTGGGGGACGGTCTCCCCCACGCCCCCTTTAGTGCACCTTTAACCTATAAAAATTAATTTAACGGTGCAGTAGTTGCTCTACTGGGATACTTCAGCGCACATATGGCTGCGCCAACAACACAACCGATTCCCTTCAACATCATGATAGAAGAAACACCTATGTTTTCGTCCACACTTATGATAAATAAAAATTGCCCAGATTGCCGTCCGACTGCGCGCTTCTTTGGCCAGAGCAAAAGCTAACTATATACATCTTTTCTGTTGCTCATACGCAAAACAAGAATCAGAATCTCTCGTTCAGATATTTTATAGATAACGCGATAGTCGCCCCAACGGTATCTCCAATATCCTTGAAAATCGCCTTTTAATGGCTTCCCTAATCCTTTGGGGTCGTGGGCGAGATAAGTTTCAATACGGGTAAGAATTTTCTTAACCGTAGACTTATCTAACTTCTTAAGGTCTTCCTCAACAGAATCAAGATAGGCAACTTTATACACCGAGTTGTTTTCTTAGTTGCGCGCCTGAGATAATCTTAGATTTGGGATCGTTGAAACGGTCTTTGGCAATTTGCGCATCAGCGTAGTCTTCCAAATAGTGGGCTAAGGCATTGGTAACATAAAAAGTTTCGCTGCGATGCGTAGCTTTTGCCAATAAGGCTAACCTATTAACTAATTCGACCGGTAAACGAAATGCTTTTAATAACGTCATAGTCTCATCCTCCTCTTACAATAGTAAGTATAACATTGTTATACAAGTATTGCAAGCTAATTCTTGTAGCATATGCATAGGGGTCAGGTCTTGAATCTTGATGCTCAATTGCTCTACCAATTTCGAGTCAAGACTCGAAATTGGTTGCCCGGTGAGGGCTCCGGCCTTCGGCCTAGAACCTGTCACTCACTCCGTTCGTTCCCCATAGGGGCTCTGCCCCTCTGGCGTTCCTCGCTTTCGCTCGTCACTGTCACCCCAAAAGCGCGGGGACGGTCTCCCCGCACCCCTTAGGTTCTCGCCCTCTTTAGCTCTATAAATTGCCCGGTGAGGGCTCGAACCTCAACGCCGAGATCCAAATTCTCGTGTGCTACCATTACACTACCGGGCAGATTTTTCACGATAACAGTTTATGGTTGATGGTAGGGGCAGGTTCGGAACCTGCCCCTACGGATAAACTATTAACTACTCCTTAACCGCTACGCGGGGCCCCTTTTTCTTTTCCTGCTCGTAGGCCTCAATGACCTTCTTTTGAAGCTGTTCCCGGAAAATCTGGGTTATGGGATGGGCGATGTCCTTATGTTCAGACTGCATATCCGAGGCCTGGGATTCGCCGGTAATCGGCTCGGATACCAGGGGAAGCTGACCGGCGCACTGGTTGCAGTATTTACTGCGGATTTCGTTACGATAGCCGCATTTCGGACAGGGCTGTTTTATTTTACGCGAAGGCATAGCGATGAATAGACCGCTGGAGCCCTCGATAACTTTTATATTCCTTACCACGAAAGCATCATCAAATGTAACCGTGGCGTAGGCCTTAAGTTTTTTATCCACTGAATCTTTTAAAAATATTCTTACTTCGGTTATTTCCATAGCTGTATCCCTCCAGTTTTAAGCTTTTTTACTTTCTTAACACACGTTAAACGGCGGTTTCCGCGACAAAGACCTTGAGATTCTTAAAACGCTGCAAAATTTTAGCTATTCTCAAACCCCCCTTTCTACTTCCCACTATCCCAAAGACCGCGGAGCCTGAACCTGACATCAACACGCCTCTAATTCCCTGTGCCTCCAAATCCCGCTTAAGTCTGCCTACTTGAGGATATCTTTTAAAAGTTACTTCCTCAAGGCGATTGAATAAAATATCTTTGACGTGTAGGAACGAACCACCATTCGTCCCTAGATTTTTTATCCTTGATGAGCCAAAGGCTTTTTTATTTCCTGTCTGTTCGCGCGATACATCTAAATCCCGGTATATTAGAGCGGTAGAGACATTTAATTGAGGAACGGCTATCACGTGCCAGAGCTTCTTTTTAAAACCACTCCAGGGTTCTATCCGCTCTCCTCTTGCGCGTCCGATTGCCAAAGGATAATTATAGATGAAAAAAGCCACATCACTGCCCAGGCGCGAGGCATACTCTTTTAATTCTTCAGCGCTTAAACCTAAATTCCAGAAGTAATTTAATCCTAAAAGAGTACTAGCGGCATTACTTGAACCACCGCCTAAACCCGCGCCTACCGGAATACACTTTTTTATCTTAATAACTAAGCCGGCAGAGATAGCAAAATCTTTCTTTAAAAGCTCGGCGGCCTGATACGCTAAATTTCCCGGGCCTTTAGGTATATCCGGAGAATCGGTTTCTATTCTTATGGAATTACCGGGAGCCCTTTTTATGACTATTTCATCCGCTAAGGATACGCGCTCAAAAATCGTCTCCAGATTATGGTAGCCGTCCGGCCGTTTATCCAAAATCTCCAAGTAAAGATTTAATTTGGCGTAAGATAAAACCCGGACCCCGCCGGTGATTTTTTGTATTCTTTTATCCGCCTTAAGGCTCACCCGTGATTTTTCCTTAGCCATCTCAAAGATCAGACAATCTTCCCGCAGGCACTAATAATATCCTCAACCGAAAGCCCGTATTCCTTAATCAGCTCATCCGGTTCTCCGGACTGTCCGTAGCGGTTCTTTACCCCTACGCGCATAACCTTGACCGGCGAATTCTCAGCCACGATTTCATCTACCGCTGACGCCAACCCGCCCATCACCGTATGCTCTTCACAAACCACAATGCCTTTGGTTTCCCTCGCCGCTTCTATTATTGCCTGAGAATCAATAGGCTTTACGGTATGCATATTAATCACCCGGCAGTTGAGGCCTTTTTCCTTGAGACGGCCTGCCGCCTCCAGGGCGGATTTTACCATTATTCCACAGGCGATTATAGTCAGATCATTTCCCGGAGTCAAAATTTGGGCTTTACCGAATTCAAAGGTTTTATCCGCGGTTATCGTGGGAACCTTGGGCCGGCCTAATCGGACGTATACCGGGCCCGGAGTATTATACGCCGCGATTACCGCGTCGCGGGCCTGAGGCCCGTCAGCCGGGACAATGATCTTCATAGTCGGGATTATGCGCATCAAAGCAATATCCTCTAAAGCCTGATGTGATGCCCCGTCCGGGCCCACGCTCACCCCGGCATGGGTAGCTACAATCTTAATATTAAAGTTGTTATAGGCAACAGTATTTCTCACCTGGTCCCAGGCCCTTCCGGTGGCAAATATGGCAAAGGTCGAGAGAAACACCGTCTTCCCGCAGCTGGCCAGGCCGGCTGAAGCGGCCACCATATTCTGTTCAGCCACCCCAAAGTTAACAAATCTATCCTTAAATTCCTTGGCAAAAAGGCAGGTGCGGGTTGAGCCGGAAAGGTCAGCATCCAAAACCACAATATTGGAATCTTTCTTACCCAGTTCAATTAAAGTCTGTCCGTACACATCGCGCTGATAAAGCATCTCAGCCATATTTTACTCCAATTCCTTTAAGGCTATTTCCGCCTCTTCCTTGGTGGGGGCGCGGCCGTGAAAATCCAGGACATTCTCCATAAAAGAAACTCCCTTGCCTTTTATGGTGCGAGCAATAATAACAGAAGGCTTTCCTTTTGTTGTCTTGGCCTCCTCGTAAGCGCCGAGTATCTCTCTGATGCTATGCCCGTTTATCTCTATGGCATGCCAGCCAAAAGAGCGCCATTTATCCGCCAAAGGCTCTAAATTCATAATCTCTTTAGTGCATCCGTCAATCTGAAAGCCATTATAATCAATCATCGCGCAGAGATTATCACACTTATAGTGGGCGCCCGCCATGGCCGCCTCCCAGACGTTACCTTCCTGGGTCTCTCCGTCTCCCATCAAACAATACACCCGATAAGATTTTTTGTCCATTTTAGCGGCCAAACTCATTCCCAAAGCCACGGATAAGCCCTGGCCCAAAGAACCGCTGGCCACCTCTACTCCGGGAACCTTACGGTCCGGATGCCCTTGAAGTATCGAGCCCAGCTTACGCAAGGTCCAAAGATGCTCCAGAGGAAAATATCCTAATTCCGCCAGCACCGCGTAGAGCGCCGGACAACAGTGGCCCTTGGAAAGATGAAACCTGTCTCGATCCGGCCACTGGGGGTCTTTAGGATTCACCTTCATAACCTTAAAATAAAGGCAGGTCAGTAAGTCCGTGGAAGAAAGGCTTCCTCCGGGATGGCCCGATCCGGCTTTAACCAGCATTTTGATAATCAGCCGGCGCGTTTCTTTAGCCTTATCCTCTAAAAGCCGTATTTCTTTCTTCTCGAAATCCATTCCTATTCCTTCCTTGACTTTCCTATCTTTTCTTTTAGCTTATCTTGCGCGGGATTAAGCTCTAAAGACTTTTGCCAGGAGGCCTGGGCCTTATCCTGAACTCCCTTTTTAAAATAGGCATCCCCAAGATGTTCGTATATCAGAGGGTCGAAAAGCAAAAGGCTGGCTTTCTCCAAATGCTCAATCGCCTTATCCAGCTCATTTCTTTTAAAATAAACCCAGCCCAGACTGTCAATATAAGCCCCATTATCCGGTTCAATCAAAATGGCTTTTTTGATTAACTCCTCAGCCTCGTTAAGCTGGCGGCCATCTTCAGCATAGAGATAGCCTAAAGAATTCAGGGCATTCGCGTAATCCGGCTTGAGCTTTAAAACCTCTTTAAATTTCTCTACTGCCTCGTCTCTTTTACCGCTCTCCTCTAAAAGAGCCCCCAGCAAAAATACCGATTCATAATCATTTTTGTCAATATCCAGAACGAGTTTATAAAGGTTACCCGCCTCCGGGAATTTCTTCTGCTGATAATACAGGCCGGCCAAGGTCTTGAGGATATCAACATTCTTAGGGTCAGCGCTTGAGGCCTTTTTCAAAACATCCTCATATTCCTGGACTGCCTTATCCGAAGAATTCTGGATGGTATACAGGAGGGTCAAAAGCAACCCGGTTTCTATATTCTCAGGGTCAAGCTTTTTTGCCTCCTGAAGTTCTATGAGCGCGCCAGGGAAATCGTTTTTGCGGATAAGATTCGCGGCGATACGCACCCGCGGCGCCGGGATATCTTTTTCTAAGGCCAGGGTTTGTTTATATTCGGCAATTGCCTCATCAAATTTATTCTGGTTTTCATAAAATAAGCCCATCATATAATGGGCTTGAGCCTGCGTTTGGGATTTTTCTTTCAAGCCGCCGAATCCAACGGCGCCTTCAGATACATTAAGCGCCTTATTCCATAAACGGCCTGACAAGGATAGAACGCACGCTGTTACAAAAAACCAGATTAAAAACCTGACCACCCTAGGCTGCGACATTAATATTACTCAGGCTTTTTGTAAATCTATTTTTTCTAAAAAAAGCCGAGTTTATCCCCTTAGCAAGCTATAGAAATATACACTTACCGGCAAGCCGGTAAAGCAATGGTTTGGCTTTCCATATAGCCAAAGTCATAAGTCCTTCAATCTATTGCCCGGATTGTGGAGGCGAACAGCCGTTCGCCTCCACAAAGCACTGCTTTTTAACCCCAAGCTCTCTTCTTTAAGTGTCTGAGCTTACGACGCATCTTTTTTCTTTTATGCGTGCGTATCTTTTGTCTTTTTCTTTTTTTACCGCAAGGCATTTTTTCCTCACTTAGTTCGTAAACCCTAGAACCACGCAAAAATTGTATCACGTGTTTCCGCGTGAAGTTCCGCGTAGTTCAGCGGTTCTTCTAATATATTAACTTATTCAGCGGATACTCAATAATCCCCTCGGCTCCGGCCTCCTTGAGCTGGGGAATTATATTACGCACAACCTTTTCTTCAATTATGGTCTCAACCGCCAGCCAGCCTTCCTGAGCTAAGCCGGATACCGTGGGATTTTTCAGAGCCGGTAAAATACCGATTATTTTCTTTAGATTTATCCGCCTCACATTCATCTTCAGGCCAACCTTGCCCTCAGCCTGGATTGCCCCTTTCAAAAGAAGGCAAATCTGCTGCATCTTGGCTTTTTTCCAGAGGTCTTTATAGGAAACCTTATTAGCGATAAACTGGGTGGTGGAGAAGATTATCGCGGTAATTTCTCTTAGTTTATGCGCCCGCAGGCTTCTGCCGGTCTCGGTCAACTCCACAATCGCGTCCACTAAACCGGAAGCCACCTTCACCTCAGTTGCCCCCCAGCTAAACTCCACATCAGCGTTGACTTTATTTTTCTTTAAAAATTCCTTGGTAGCGTTAACTAATTCCGTGGCAATAATTTTCCCTTCTAAATCCTTAACGCTCTTTATATTTGAACTCTCCGGCACAGCCAGTACCCAGCGCACCGGATTCAGGCTCTGCTTGGCGTATACCAGCTCTTCTACCCGCACCACATCCGAGTCATTTTCTAATATCCAGTCGTTTCCGGTAACCCCGCAATCCAGCGCCCCATCTTCAACATAACGGGACATCTCCTGGGCCCGTAAGAGAACCGGCTCAATCTCCGGGTCGTCAATGGAAGGCAGATAAGACCTTTCGCCTACATGCACATTAAAACCCGCCTTCTTGAACATACTAAAGGTAGCCTCTTGCAGGCTTCCTTTAGGCAAACCAAGTTTTAATATATTTTTCATCTTTTCTTGACGTACATATAGGAAATTATATTTCGGTTATCTATATTAGATCCTTCAGCCATTCGGGCTTCAGGATCAAGAAAAATCTGCCAAAAGTCTCTGCCTGCGGGGCAGATTTTTCTTGAATTAAAATCCTTTTCCTTGTTTCTCCTCAATTTAAAATCTTAACAATTATACAACCCATAAATCAAAATGTAAAGTAAAAAGAATATTGTTGCTTTTGGCGCTTTAAAAGGTATAATTATAAATTAGCCTCCTCAGTAGAATCTGTGGGTAATCGGAGGCAGGGGTAGTTCCCCAAGTACATGATACAAAGCGAGTTCTGCTGTTCTGAAGCGTCGAAAACCATATGATTTTCTCATAGTGAGTTTTACTTTTAAGTTCAAGCCCTCAACAGGGCCGTTTGATAAGCGTTCTTTGACAGAAAAATAGTTCAGTAAAATATCTTGGTGCTTACGCAAACTCTTGGCGACCTTTTTAATCTCTGGTAACCGAGACCGGAGAGCTCTGGTTAACCAGACTTTTAAAAATCGTTCGGCTCCCCAGCGGCTTTTGTATATCCAAAGCTGTTGAAATGTTTCTTTAAGCAAGTAACAACGCACGGTCTTCAGATTGTATCGGAGTAAATCGCTAAGCTTGGCCAATTGAGATTGTTTCTGGTTCTTTTTATTCTTAAGCAGACACCAGCGCGACTTTTCTAAAATCGCGGTGAATCCATCTTGTTTTAGCTGGGACATTTCTTGCCGGCGCGTTTCGTCAACCGCTTTATTTAAATATTGCGCAACGTGAAACCTATCTAAGATATGTACGGCATTGCTAAGTTTGCGCTTGATGACTTTTAAATACGGTTTCCAAAGATCGCTGCATACGGCTGTAATTTGATCCGTATGGCCTTTAAAACGATAAAAGAATCGCAATAATGTTTTCGCTGTTCGATCCTTGCCGACAAATAACAACCGGCGGCATCCCGCGTCGATCTGATACACAAGCGTTAAATACTTATGGCCAACTTGATACTGAACTTCATCAACACCGATAGCCCGAATATTATCCAGAAGACGATTCCTAAGTCCATATTCAACGACATATTCAACCGATTCAGATACGTTTTGCCAAGTCACTTGAAAATGTGTGGCTACGCCTTTCCAGGACAGAAGCTTGGCCCAATAAGCCAAGAATATTTTAAACGGCTCACAGATAGGACTTTTGCCATCTGCCCAGGGCATATGCTCAATGATAACGCCATGCTCATGGCAGTTCACCCGGCAGGGCGTATACATAAGCTCTACTTTGAATCCCCACAGGGGGATGAACCTGAATCGTCGTTCTTTTAAGCGGTCGTATCCAGCAACCTGCCGCAAACATTTACTGCATTGTCCAAGACTGTTTTGCCGCCTGCTGACCGTTACGACCACACGATCCTTAACCAGGCTCACTTTGCCGTAAACGAAATACTTGACAGGGTAACACTTATTTAGTATTGTCTTTATGAGCATTGTTGAGTCCTCCAGTTGTTGAATGTTGCCAACACTTCATTCTAACATACTGGTCAACAATGCTTTATTCTTTTACAGATTTAATAGTTTTTTACCCACAGATTCTGAGAAAGAGCCATAAAAAGAATCCGGCGCATTGC
>DOMD01000049.1 GCA_003510525.1 Candidatus Omnitrophota bacterium | reverse complement strand
AAAGTAAGAGCACCTACTATATCTTTTTTTTGCTGGAAGTCAAGCATCTTGAATTTTTTATTATTAACCTCAACCTCGATAAAATTCAGCCCCGAGGATTCCGCGGTCATCACCGCGATTCCCAAAGGGGTAACCGCCTCCGGGCCGCTTAAGTCGGGGGTGATATTTTTTATAGTCTTTATTGCCGAAGGCAGGCGGATTCCTATTTTTTCCGCGGCGAGGTTAAATCCTCTGGCCAGCTCCGGAATCAGGTTAAAGGTCCGGCTCCCCCCTCCGACAACAATTACCGCCTGGGGAGTCTTTCCGCCGTTTAACCTGAGCGCGGCCTGAGCGATAGATTCGGCTAATTTTTTGGTTATTCCGGAAATCTTTTCAATCAAAACCCGGGATTCCGCCTCTTGTTTTTTCCCCCAGATGTCTTCGTATTTAATTTTTTCCTCATTTGGTAACGCGCGCTTGATTCTTTCGGCGCCCGCGAAGTCAACCAGGAGGCTTTCCGAGAGGACNNGTTATGGCCAGGTCCGAGGTGCCCGCCCCGATATCCACCAAGACTATGTTGAGTTTGCGCAGTTCCTCCGGGACTATGGCATTGATGGCCGAAATCGGCTCTAAAGTGATATTGGTGGGGACGAGGCCTGATTTTTTCAGCACGGCGAACATACTGTCTAAAACCACCTTAGGCAGTAAGGTAACAATAACTTCGCAGGAGATGGTTTTCCCCCGGTGGCCGGTGAGGCTGGATATCCGCATCCCGTCCAATTCGTAATAGACCGGGCTGTAGCCGGCGCAGTAACAGCGGGAGATATTTTCGGAACAGGAAATAATTTTATCCACCGCCTCCAGCTCCAGATTCTTTACCATCTCCGGGGTTATTTCTTCGCTTAACTCAAATTCCCTGACCGCCTTACTGGTAGAGGTTAAAAGGTCCCGTCCGGCAACCGCGACTCCGACCTTTTGTAATTTTTTATTTCCGCGCGACTCTAGGGCGGATTTAATCCGGCGCACGGTTTTAGCGGCGTCCTCAATGTTTTGGATCTGGCCGTCCAGCATCGGCCGCGAGGGGTGTTCCAGGGTCTCGCTGTCAATAATTTCTATTCCTTCTTCGGTCCGGCGGCAGACTATGCCCATTACTTTTCTGGTTCCGATATCCAAGGCAAAGATTTCATTATCCATAAGCTATTACACTATTAAATTAGTTTTTGAACAATAGAATAATTGAACATTAGACCGCAATTGAGCGTTTGCTTGTCTATTGTTCTATTGTCTATTGCTCAATTGCTCTGTGCGCTGTTCTATTAAAAATTAAGTTAACAGCGCACTACAGCCCCAGCATTTCAAAAATTTTCTTGGTGCTTTCGTATTCCAGAAGAAAGGTAACAAAAAGGTCTATCTTGATATTTTCGATATACATCTTGTTTTCAATAGACATAATATATTTAACGTCTTCACCAATGAATCTTTTTATTAAAACCTTATTTAGATTGTTCATTTTATCAATGGCGGTTTGGGGAGATGAAGGAATAAGCAAGCGGTGGTTAAGCATTTCGCCTACCGAGTCTAAATAAGAACAACAAAGGATGTAGGCGGTTTCCGAAATGGCCGAAAGCTCAACCAGGGTAAGCAGTTCGCTTGAACCGGGTTCCCTTTTCATCAGCATGTCGCTTAATAAAAGGCTGCTTTTTTTGGAAAAAAGTACCAGCGCTCCTCCCCGCAGGGTTCCCAATATCCTGGAGCATATCGCGATGTTGAGTTCCTGCGGTTCATTGAAAAATTCCGCGTCATCCAGCTGGTCTAAGCGCAGGAATCTTACTTCGGGTATGTTTATGGAAACTATCTTATTCATCAGCTGGCCCAGGGCGGTGGCGGCGTTTCCCGCTCCGACATTACCGATTTCCCTGAGGGCGTCTAATTGAATAGGGGAGAAGTTTAAATCTACCATTTACTCCTCGTATAATATGTGTTATAGACTGTTAATGACGAATTCCTAAATCCGAATGTCTAATGAATGACGAATTCTTAAATGGCAAATGCCTAATTTTTTTAGACATTAAACATTAGGTATTCATTCGTCATTCGGATTTCGACATTAGACATTTTCATGCTGCTGTCTCTCTAGTTTTTTAAGCTCATTATATCTAAAATCAAGGCTACCCTGCCGTTGCCGAGTATCGTGGCTCCGGCTATCCCCTTGGTTTTTTTCACAAAACCCGGCAAGGGCTTAACCACGATATCTTGTTCGCCTATTATTTGATTCACTAAAAGAGCCAGGGCTTTTTTCTCATACTCAATTATTACCAGCGAGACGGCTTCGTGAGGCCCGCCGGTATCCTGCTCATCATTACTGGAAATGCCCAGTTCTTTTTCCATCCTTATTACCGGGATAACTTCATCCCGGACGTTAATTACCTCAAAATGTTGAACCATTTTTATTTCTTCCGGGCGCACTTTGATGGTTTCCCGGATATTCATCAGGGGAACGGCTAAAATTTCCTGCCGGACCTTAACTAACATTGCCTTGATGATAGCCAGGGTTAAGGGAAGGGTGAGTAGGAATTTAGTGCCCAGGCCGATCTTGGTTTCAAAATCCAGCCTCCCCCCCAGAGACTCTATCTTGACTTTTACCACATCTAAGCCCACCCCTCTCCCTGAGGTATCGGTTATTTCTTTGGCGGTGGAGAAGCCGGGCATGGTTAATATCTCCAGTACCCTCTTTACGTCAAGGTTAGACGCTTCCTGTTCCGGGATCAGCCCTTTTTCAACAGCCTTTCTTCCCACCGCGGCAAAATCAACNNGGGTTTTTGCCTTTAGACTTTCTTTCTTCGGGAGCCTCTAACCCGTGGTCAATAGAGTTTCTTAAGAGATGTATGAGCGGGTCTCCTATTTCATCCAGGACCACCCGGTCTAATTCAATCTCACTGCCGATGATTTCCAGGTCTATTTCTTTATTTTTACGCCTGGCTAAATCCCTGACCACCCGGGTAAAATTATCCAGAATATAGGCCACCGGAAGAAGCCTGGTCTGCATTATTTCATTCTGCAGGGCCGAGGTGAGATGGTCCAGGGTAAAGCTGATTTCTTCTAATTCCTGGATTTTTAAGGATTGCACTACCTGAACCAGGCGGATTTTGGAAATTGCCAGCTCTCCCATAAAGTTCATGATCTTGTCTAATCTTTGTACCGGAATTCTGATGCTCTGGATTTTTTTTAGGTATGATGATGGCTGTTCTGTTTGCGCGCCGGCTGATCCGGTGCCTCCGGATGGGGTTGCGGCGGCGGAAGGCTCAGGGGCTGTTTCTTGAGGATGAGCGGGCTCCGGAATAGATGAGGCCTGAGGTTTAATCTCCGCCGGGCTGACCTGGACATTGTCTACCTCCGAGACGCCCATTAGTTCCTGCCGGAGGGTTTCTGACTTTTCCTTAACGGCCAGGATTATCAAAAAGGAGCGGTCGAACTTTCCTTCTTTTAGCGCCTCTAAGGAAGGTAAAGCGGCCAGAATCTCACCGCGTCTTTTTAGATTGGTGATTACTAAGAAAGCCCTGGCTTCTTTCATCGGGCAATTTTCGGAGAGGGTAACCTGGATATTAAAAACATTAAATCCGTTCTCTTTGGCTTTTTTAAATTTAAGCAGTTCGGTTTCAGTGAATTTTACCTCGCCTAAGGCGCTCAATGGTGATTTCCCCGTTTCTATCCCTTTGGCGGCTGACGGCTCAGGCGGGATTTCTTCCCGCAATAAATTTTTTAAGGCTTCCATGCAGGCGGAGATATCCGTCTTGGATTCTTGATTCAGCCGAACCTCTTGAAGTAATTTTTCCAGGAGGTCTACCCCGGCAAAAAGTATGTCGATAATATGAGAGGTTACAAATTTTTTCTGACCGCGCAGTTCGTCCAACAGGTCTTCCATCTGGTGGGAAATCTGGGCAATCTTATCATAGCCCATTGTGGCGGACATCCCTTTCATGGTGTGGGTACAGCGGAAGATCTCATTCAGGGAATTAAGGTCGCGGGGATTTTCTTCCAATTTGACCAGGCATCCGTTCATATTGTCCAGATATTCCTGGGATTCGGAAAGAAAAATTTCTCGGTAACTATCCTGCATGGATTATGTTATGTCTATTGACCTAAGGATAATTTCTAATCCTTCGGGATTGGGGATGATAAAAAAATGGCCCTTGATGGAGGTGGTCGGCTCGGTGAATTCGGAGTCAATCAGCAGGGCATATTCGGACTTACAGCTGAGTTCAATCAGGATGTAATCAATGATGGCTCCGGCCATATCAACGATCAACTCGGGAACGGTGGGGACAAAGCCTAAACCGACAAAACTGCTTAAAGCGCCTAAGTAGGCGTTGGTAAGAATCAGGCCGACCTCTTTAAGCGCGGAGCGTTCAAGGTCGCCGATTATACTGCTTTCAGAGGCTGGTTTTCCGGTCATCAGCGAGGAGAGGGCAAGGGCGTCTCTCTGGGAAAAGATAAATACGATTGTGCTGGGCAGGTCTCCCAGGACGCGCAGAACCAGTCCGGTTACCAGATTATTTATGCCTCCTACCGCGGCAGGCACTTCTTCTATGGGCAGAACCAGCATTCGCGGAACAATGATATTTATTTTTTTGTTAAGCAGTTGGGAAAGAGCGGTAGCGGCATTTCCCGCGCAGATATTCCCGATTTCAATAAGCGCGTCTTTCTGGATATCGGTTAAAACGATATTCTTCATCTATAATTTATAGTTTATAGTTGATAGCGTATGGTGTATGGCTATAAACCATTAACCATAAACTGATTTTCTAAGGATTTGCCAGTATTTTTCGGACCGTGTCTTTCAGCCGGTCAGGATTTACCGGTTTATTCAGGAAGTCCTTGGCCCCCAGCCGGATAGCTTCAACTACCAGAGCCTGCTGGCTCATTGCCGAGATAATCAGGATTTTTGCCTTAGGGTCGAG
>DOMD01000135.1:8922-11109 GCA_003510525.1 Candidatus Omnitrophota bacterium | reverse complement strand
TAAGACATCTCAATGACTAAAAACCTGACCGATGGCTGGCGGCTGATGATTTCTTCAAATATATCCGTAGGGTAGGGCCAGAGGCTGATTGGCCGCAATAATCCTACTTTATGACCCTTCTCCCTCAAAGATTCAACCGCCTTCTTAGCCAGACGGGCCATCATCCCATAGGCAACTAAGATGATTTCCGCGTCATCTGTGTTAAAAGTCTCATATCTTTGTTCCTTGGACCGGATATCCTGGTATTTTTCCTGAAGTTTTAGGTTAAATTGCTCCAACTCTCCCATATTGAGATAAAACGACTTCACCACATTCGGTTTCCTGCCTTTGCATCCCGTCGCCGCCCATTCCTTAGCTGATAGCTGATAGCTGATAGCTGATAGCTGTAACGGCTCCATCATTTGCCCCAGCATGCCGTCTCCCAGGATAATCACCGGTATGCGGTATTTATCAGCCAGCTCAAAGGATAAAACCGTCAAATCGTAGGCCTCCTGGACGCTGGCAGGAGCAAATACCAAACAGTGGTAATCTCCGTGCCCNNTAAGAAATACCTTCCTGCATTAAGCTTATCCCTGGGCTGGAAGAGCTGGTCATTGCCCGCGCCCCCGAGGCCAGGGCCCCGAAAACCATATTAATTGCCGCCAGCTCCGACTCAGATTGAATAAAAACGCCTCCTGCTTTCGGCATATGCTGGGCCATATAGGCAATGATCTCATTCTGGGGAGTGATGGGATAGCCGGCATAGAAGCGGCATCCGGCATCAAGCGCCCCTTGAGCTATAGCCTCATTCCCCGACAACAGGATTTTATCTTTTTTCATTACTTAATTTTTATTTTTGGATTTTGCCTGCCCCGCCAACGGCGGTGGATATTTGAATTCTATTTATACACTTCTATTGCCATATCCGGGCAGACTACGGCGCACAAGGTGCAGCCATTACAGCCGCTGTCTAAAAATATAACCGGATTTATCCCTCTTTTATTCAAGGCCTCATCCCGCTTAATCTGTTTCTTGGGGCAGACGCTGATACAGAGCATACAGCCCTTACATTTTTCCCGGTTGATTTTTATATAAGCCATGGGCTAGTTAGCGAATAGCAGAGAACAGAAAACAGAAAAATATTCCTTACTGTCACCCGTTATCTGTTAACTGTTTTTTGATACTCCGGTAAATTCCGGGCGCGTCCAGGCCGTATTTTTCTAAAAGCTGATTTCTCCGGCCATGCTCAATAAACTCACAAGGAAGCCCTAATCTTAATACCGGGCGATTCACTACCTCCAAAACCGCGCTGCCAAAACCGGCGTCTAATATCCCGTCTTCTATAGTAACTAAATATTTAAATTTATCCGCCAGCCCTAAAAGTAATTCTTTATCCAGCGGTTTTACAAAGCGGGCATTGACTACGCAAGCCTCAATACCATCCTTCTTCAGCATATTCGCGCAAAGAAGCGCCGGATCAACCATCGCCCCTAAGGCGATAATCGCGATATCTTTGCCTTCCCGCAAAACCTCTGCCTTAGCTAACTCAATTTGGCTGGAGGCTGACGGCTGAGGGCTGAGGGCTGACTTGGGATACCTGATAGCGCAAGGCTGTTCTAACTTTAGAGCAAATTCAAGCATTGCCTCTAATTCCCGGGCCGATGAGGCGGCCATCACCACCATATTGGGGATAGCTCTTAAATAAACTATATCAAATAAACCCTGATGAGTAACTCCATCTTCTCCGCTTATGCCGGCGCGGTCAAGGCACAAAACTATAGGTAAATTTTGCAGTCCCACACTTTCAATAAGCTGGTCATAGGCGCGCTGTAAAAAAGTGGAATAAACGGCAATTACCGGCCTTTTACCCTTCTTGGCCAGGCCCGCCGAGAAACAAACCGCGTGGGCCTCAGCTATGCCTACATCAAAAAATCTATCCGGGTATTTATCCCTGAATTTATCTAAGCCGGTCCCTTCGGGCATTGCCGCGGTAATTGCCGCGATATTCTTATTCTCTTTAGCCAGTTCCAAAATCTTTTGAGAGAATATATCGGTATAGGTTTGCGTAGTGGAGCCGGCCAAGGGCTTCCCGTCCTTAATATCAAAAGGCCCGGTGCCGTGAAAACGCACCGGCTCTTTTTCTGCCGGCGGATAGCCTTTGCCTTTTTTAGTCATCACATGTAAAAGTATCGGCCCTTTAAAGGTAAG
>DOMD01000135.1:0-8882 GCA_003510525.1 Candidatus Omnitrophota bacterium | reverse complement strand
TCCAAAGACTCCCGGAAGCGATTATACAAAGGCTGGGAAATTATCTTGTTCAGGTAAACACTCACCGCCCCTACCGCCGGAGAAATACTCATCTCATTGGTATTCAAAACCACCAACAGGTCTTTCTTAAGATGCCCGGCATTATTTAAACCTTCAAAGCAGAGACCGCCAGAGATAGAACCGTCTCCGATAAGGGCAACCGCCTTACCGGCACCGGCGGCGCTTAAACCCAAAGCCAAAGAAACCGCGTCGGAAGAGTGGCCCGCGGTAAAAGGGTCATAGATTGATTCGGTATGCGAGGGAAAACCGCTTAGTCCGCCTAATGTCCTTAAGCTATCCATCCGGGCATTTCTTCCGGTAAGAATCTTATGGGCGTAGGATTGATGCCCGACGTCAAATACAATCGCGTCCTGAGGCAGGTTAAGACAATAATGCAGGGCGGCAATCAATTCTACCGCGCCTAAGCTTGAGGCCAGATGCCCGCCGTT
This sequence comes from Candidatus Omnitrophota bacterium, assembly GCA_003510525.1. Classification (GTDB taxonomy): domain Bacteria; phylum Omnitrophota; class Gorgyraeia; order Gygaellales; family UBA12090; genus UBA12090. The sequence goes on along the minus strand of DOMD01000135.1, from coordinate 8,394 downwards.
TTTAGAAACCACCTCAACGATACGCTGACGAAGCTCCGCGCATAAGATATTCAACTGATGAATATTCAGCTTTTTTAAATCCTGGGGGCTATTTATGGATTCAAGCAGCATTTTACTTTTCTTCTAATTCTTCCTCATCAAAAGCCTTCAGCTCAAACGCGCCTTCTTTTTTAGCCAAAACCTCAACCTTTTTCTGGGCGGTTTCTAAGATTTTGGAGCAGGAAGAAACCAAACGCACTCCTTCTTCGTATTTTTTTAAAGACTCCTCCAAAGGAAACTTGCCGGATTCCAAGTCGCTGACTATCTTTTCTAATTTCTTTAACGCTTCCTCAAATTTTATTTCTGACATTGCCTCGCTCCTTTTTAGTCACTCGGAGTTATCTTATTTATAACTTGACTTACAAGGCTCCCATTCTTAAGCCGGGTTTGGATTTTATCCGAAATATTTATCTCGGCCATATCCGTAACCACCTTCATTTCAGGTAGTTTAAAGCTTATGCTGTAGCCGCGGGATAAAACATTTAAGGGGCTTAAGGCCTCTAACTTTCCGGTAAGATGAGTCCACCGGTGTTGAGCAGTCTCTAAAATATGCCCTGCTTTTTGATTCAATCTATGGCTTAATTCGTCAATTCGCTGAAGGGAAAGCTGGATAAAATTAAGCGGATATTTTAACACATAGGCATCCTGGAAACGAAATAATTCCTTGTGTAAGGTCTTTATTTTATTATTTATACTGCTGGACATCCGGGAGAATACATGCCCGAGTTCACTCACTAAATCATCCTTTTGGCGCGCCACCAGCTCGGCCGCGGCTGAAGGGGTGGGGGCGCGCAGGTCAGCGGTGAAATCGGCAATAGTCCAATCTATCTCGTGGCCTACGGCGCTGATTACCGGGATCCGGGAATTATAAATTGCCCGGGCCACTATCTCCTCATTAAATGCCCAGAGGTCCTCTAAGCTTCCTCCTCCTCTTCCTACTATCAAAACATCCACCTCTTTATACTGATTGAATTCCTTGATTGCCTGGGCAATTTCTTCAGCCGCGCCGATTCCCTGAACCTTAACCGGATTCAAGATAATTTTGACAAAAGGAGCCCTTCTTTTAAGAATATTTAAAATATCCCGGATGGCCGCTCCGGTAGGTGAAGTAACCACCCCTACCCGTAAAGGCAAAAGAGGAAGCGGTTTTTTATGGGCCGGCTCAAACAGCCCTTCCTGAGCCAGCTTTTCCTTTAATTGCTCAAAGGCCAACTGTAAGGCCCCCGCGCCTTTAGGCTCTAACCTTTGAATGTTCAGTTGGTATTGGCCGCTGGGGGCATAGACATTAATCCGCCCCCCAGCCAAACACTGCAATCCGTCCTTCAGGCTGAATTTTAAACCCTGATTTACCCCCCGAAAGAATACACAGCGCAAAGTACTCTTGGGATCCTTAAGGCTAAAATAGATATGTCCGGACTGCGATTGGGAAAAATTGGAAATCTCACCCTCAACCCAAACCTCGGGAAAGGTATTTTCCAGAAGGACTTTAATGTCGTCGGTAAGCTCGCTTACCGAATAAATACGCTTCTCTTCCTTTAAGCCTTTGTTTTCGATACGCATAATATGATAAACCCAAAATCCTAATTCTCCAAACCTAAAACAAGCGTATTTTTGGTTTGGGATTTTTAGTTTTGTGTTTTATGTTTGTTTAGGATTTAGAGTTTCTCTTGCACCCTCTCAATGCTTCTGGCCTTTCCGGTTTTCTCGTCTATATCAATAATCACTCCGTGCACCTGGGCGTCTCCGGTGGCAACTTCAAAACGCACCGGCATGCCGGTTAAAAATCTCTCAATTATCCGGGACTTCTCCTGGCCGATTACCGAATCATACGGCCCGCACATCCCCAGCTCGCTGATATAGGCTGTCCCTTTGGGAAGAATTTTTTCATCCGCGGTCTGGATATGAGTGTGAGTTCCCACCACGGCTGAAACCAAACCGTCCAAGAAATGCCCCATAGCTACCTTCTCGCTGGTGGCCTCGGCATGGATATCCACTAAAATTATGCTGGCCTCTTTCTGGATTATCGGGATAAGCTCGCGCACGGCCCGAAAAGGACATTCAATAGGGCTCATAAAAACCCGGCCTTGTAAGTTTATCAGGCCAACCTTAAAATTATTTTTCTTGATTACACAATAGCCTTTGCCGGGGATATTCGGGGCCAGGTTAAGCGGACGCAGGATATAAGGATGGTCTATTATCTTAAAAACTTCTTTGAGTTTCCAGATATGGTCTCCGGTAGTCAGGCAGTCACAGCCCGAGGCAAAAAGCTCCTCGGCGGTTTTAGGAGTAAGCCCGGTCCCCCCGGAGGAATTTTCGGCATTGGCAATAACCAGGTCTATCGCCCTTTCTTGTTTCAATTTAGGGACTAATTCCTTAACCGCGTTCCTGCCCGGTGAACCGACTATGTCACCNNTCAATCGCCCGCATTTCCCGGATAGCCGTAACCTTAACCTGCCCGGGATAATCCATTGATCCTTCTATCTTTTTACGAATTTCCCTGGCCAGATTAACCGTATCGTTATCCGAAAGCCTGTCCGGCTGAACAATCACCCGGATTTCTCTTCCGGCCTGGATGGCATAAGATTTCTCTACGCCTTTAAAAGAATTGGCAATTGCTTCCAGCTCGCCCAATTTCTTAACATAGGCCTCCAAAGACTCTCTTCTGGCTCCGGGCCTGGCCGCGCTAATNNTGATGACATTCAATCGCGGCAATCACCTCGTTATTCTCTCCGTATTTCTTGGCCAGCTCCGCCCCGATTCGGGCGTGGGTGCCTTCCACCTGATGGTCAACCGCCTTTCCGATATCATGCAAAAGTCCGATTCTGCGGCTGAGGCGAAAATCCATATTCAATTCCGAGGCCATCACCCCCATCAAATAAGCCACTTCCTTGGAATGTTGTAAGGCATTTTGTCCGTAGCTGGTGCGGAATTTCAGGCGGCCGATAAGCTTAACTAATTCCGGATGCAAGCCATGCAAGCCGATTTCAAAGGCGGCCCGTTCACCTTCTTCCCGAATTTTGTCCTCCATCTCCCGCTTGGTCTTTTCGGCAATTTCCTCAATCCTCCCGGGATGAATCCGGCCGTCAGACATCAACTTCTCCAGGGTAAGCTTGGCAATTTCCCGCCTCACCGGATCAAAACCGGAAATAGTCACCGCTTCCGGCGTATCATCAATAACCACATCCACGCCGGTAGCCATTTCCAGGGCCCGGATATTTCTTCCTTCCCGGCCGATAATCCTGCCCTTCATCTCATCGCTGGGCAGGCTGACCACGCTTACCGTAGACTCTACCGTATGCTCAACCGCGCAGCGCTGAACAGCCAAGCTGATTAATTCCCTGGCCCTTTTATCCGCGGTGGTCTTTATCTCTTCTTCACAATTTTTAATCAAAACCGCTTTTTCATTATTTAATTCATCGGACAAACGCGCCAGGAGAACCTGCTTACCCTCCTCAATGGTCAAATTAGCAATCTTTTGCAGACGCTCTTTTTCTTCGTTGATTAAGGCGGCCAGCTGTTTATCCTTGGCCTTCAAGGCATCCTCATTTATTCTTAAGGAATCATATTTAGCATCCAACTCCTTCTCTTTTTTTTCTAAAAGGGCCAGGCGCCTATCCACATTGTCTTCCTTAAGGCTGAGGCGTTTTTCTAAGGCAATCAGTTCTTCGCGCCGGCTTTGAGTCTTGGCCTCGAAATCCTGGCGCAGACGCAAAATCATATCTTTACCTTCCAACTCCGCTTCTTTTTTGAGATTTTCTACTTCTTTTTTGGTCTGGGCAAGTATCTGGGATGCCGCTTGTTTGGCATCCTGAATCTTCTTTCTGGATAAAACCTTATTTAAGGCGTATCCTGAAGAAATGGAAACCAAGGCCACAATTATATAAATAAATATAGTCATAATTTCCTCCGCTGGTATAATCTTCAGACATAAATATAGGAGATTATACCTGATTGCTGAGATTAATTAAAGATTACAGCGATTAAACCATTAATCGCCTTTTTGGATAACTTTTGTTACCAAAGTTTTTAATCCCTGTAATCTGCTTTTTAATCTTTGTAATCGGACATCCTTATTGTTTCTCTTCACAGGATGTCTTACATTCAAGAAAATAAAGCACGAAAGTAGCTAATAGCATATAGCATATCGTAACGATTAGCCATTAGCAATTAGCCATTAGCAATTTTTTAGGCAAAGAGGACTTTATCCACGCGGACGTCGTGAGGAAGGCAAAAAGGAAGGCGTTTCAAAACCTGGAATTTAAAGGCAAGCCCTATCTTATGGGCGGACTCCGGGAGCCGGCTCAGGAATCTATCGTAATAACCCAACCCCCGGCCCAGGCGGTTTCCGGAGAGGTCAAAGGCCAAACCGGGAACAATACACAAATCAATTTTAGCTGGGTCAATCGGCCGGATCAGGAAAGGTTCACTAATTCCACAAGCTCCCTCTTTCAAATGTCTATTTTCTAAAGTCCTAAGCAAGCAAGGTTTAATTTCTTTTGCCTTTATATCGCAAGCTGGAACTGCTATTTTTTTGCCTAATTTAAGCGCTTCCTCAATCATTGTCCTGGTCTGGACCTCGGGTTTCAAGGCCAGATAGAACAGTATCGTCTTGGCCTCTTTAAATACCTTTAACCTAAAAAGCTTGTCCTTTATGCTTAAGGACCTCTTTTTTCTTAATTCCTCCCTTTGCTTTTCCAGTTTTTCTAACATTAACTTCCTTAAATTCTCTTTGGTTAAAACCATCCTAAAGTCCGGCCTGCTGTTTCTTGCGATAATCCTCAATCGCTGATTTTAAAGCCTCTTCAGCCAGAACCGAACAATGCATCTTTACTGCCGGCAAGCCTCCCAGGGCCTCAGCTACCGCTTTATTGGTAATTGTCAAGGCTTCATCAATAGTCTTTCCCTTAACCATCTCGGTAACCATCGAACTGGTAGAAATAGCCGCTCCACAGCCAAAGGTTTTAAACTTTATGTCTATTATCTTGCCGTTATCTACTTTAATGTATAATCTCATGATGTCGCCACAGACGGGATTACCGACATTTCCGATACCGCTGGCATCGGGAATTTCTCCAATATTCCTNNGTGGTCTTGCTGTAATCTTTGGGCGCGGACAAGGCTTTCATTTTATCTAACTGGCCTTTTCTTTCCAGTTCCTTATAAATCAAGACCCAGGCGCAGTCGCGGTCCCTGTCCACCTCGCATTTACCCTTGATCACTCCCCCGCAGGGGCCGTTTAAAAGCCCTTTAGAACAGCGGGTAATCGGACAGATACAACCGGTTTTATCCAAGACGCAGTCACCGCAATTAGAGCAGACTTCATAAAAACTGCCCTTGGAATCCATCAAAGTGCCGAACATTGAGTTTAAAGCCGGAAAGACTTCTAATTTTAAACGGTCGTTTTCCTTGACCGACTGCACCCCTAAGCCGCAGGACATCACCAGCATAGCCTGAGTATCTTTCAGGGCCGGCATATTCTGGGCAAAGGCGGTCTTGGTCTGGGCGGCAATACAGGGGGCATTAGGGATAACCCAACCGGTAACCTTTTTACCCTGGGCCTCCAGAAACTGCTTCATCTCCAAAACTTCCTTCTCCCCGCCGGTATGACAGGTAGTTGAACACTCCCCACAGCCAATCAGAAACACCTTATTCTGGTCTTTTAGGATATTTAAAATTTCTTCTGATGGTTTTCTTTGGGTTACTATCATAAAATGATGATAACACTATTTTAAGATAAACTCAAGAAAAATCACAAAAAAAACGCAGGGGTTACTTCCCCCTGCAAAAAAAATCCCCGCGCATTGCCGTCGAACTGATTACTTGAACCCTGATTCACAGGTGGGCGCCTCCCCTTAACAGCGAACTGTCAAGGGAGTTTCAGCTCCCATTACAATAATGTTGGTTCAACTATTTTCCAAGTCCTGACGCGCACGGCAGGGAAAACTAAAATACCTTTTCCTTTTCTATAACCAAGTATACCACCTTCTTGCCAAAAATCAAGCTATTTCTTAAGTGGAAATGGAAATTAACGCACCCCGGCCCCTAACTCCCGGGAAACTGTTTGGACAATGCTTTCCACGCGGGAGTTCACCTGGGAATCAGTGAGGGTTTCTTTGGGGGAACGGAATTCCAAAGAGATGGTGATGGATTTCTTGGTCTTACCTAAAGCTTCTGAGCGATACACATCCTTAAACTTTATATTCTCTAAACTCTCTAAACCATTGCCGGATTTTATCGTATCTATCAGAGCCTGATAACTTATGGTCTCATCCACTATCAGGCTGATATCCCTGGAAACCGAAGGATATTTGGGAAGCGGCTGGTAGGCTCGGGAAAAACAGGCCATATTTCTCAACTTATCCAGATTTAACCCGGCTATTATTACCTCGCTTTCATCTATCCTGAGTTCAGTGAGAATCTCTTTTTTGACCTGGCCCAAAAATCCAAATTCTTCTTTACCTGTGGTGAGTGTAGTCGAACCACCTGTTACTAAGGCAGAGGAGTATCCTACGGTAAAAAGCGGATCCGTAGAGTGAATAAATTTATAATCTTGGATACCTATTTTTTGAAGCAATAATTCTAAGACGCCCTTTAATTCCAACAAACCACCTGTGGTGAGCGTAGTCGAACCACGTTTATTCATTACTATGCCCAAAAACCGGCATTCGCTGTCCTGGCTAAAGCAATTCCCGATTTCAAAAAAGGCGCATTTGGTATTTCCCAATTCCAAATTTCGGGCTAAAACATTTAAAAGTCCGTAAGTCAAGCTGGGCCTTAAAACCTCCTGCTCCTGGCTTAAGGGATTTTCTAAAGACGCGGTATTTTGTCCGTCACATCTTATTTTCTGGACCGCCTCCCGGCTTAAAAGGCTATAGGTAATCACCTCATTAAAACCTAAGGATGAAAGTGTCTGGGCCGCCTTTTCCTGGACAAGCAGGATATTTTCTTCTCTTAGCTGAGAGGGTTTTATCGCGGGAAGGCTTAAAGGGATATTTTCGTAGCCGTAGACGCGGCAGACCTCTTCCAGGACATCGGCCGGGGTTGAAACATCCTGACGGAAAGCCGGCGGGGTTATTTTTAACGCGTCTTTTTTTAAGGAAGTTGTTTTAAATCCCAGGGCGGAAAGATTCGCTTTTATCTTAACCGCGGATAAATCCTTTCCTAATAGCTTATTGGCCCGGGGGATATTAAAAATAATACTTTTGGCAGGCGGCTTAACATCAGAGCCAGCCTTAAAGAGTGGACCGGGCTTACCTCCGGCGGACTTTAAGATTAAGGAACAGGCCAAATTAGAACTCTCCAAGATACCGCCCATATTCACCGAACGCTCAAAACGATAAGAAGAATCACTGGCAAGCCCTGAAAGGCGGCTGGCTTTACGGATAACCAAAGGATTAAAATAAGCGCTTTCTAAGAGGATATTACGGGTAGCTTCGCTCACTTCGCTTTCTTTGCCCCCCATAATCCCGGCTATGGCCAGAGGCTTGGTTTTATCGGCAATAACCAGAATCTCCGGAGATAGTTTTCTCTTTATCCCGTCAATAGTAACTAATTCTTCACTGCCTTGGGCAAAACGCACCGAAATTTTCATATCTGTAGGGGCAGGCCCGCCAGCATTCAGGCGAACACAAGGGTTCGCCCCTACAAGTTTATCCAAATCAAAGGCGTGTAAAGGCTGTCCGGTGGTCCATAAGACATAATTGGTAATATCCACAATATTATTTACCGGCCTCAGGCCTATCGCCCGTAATCTTTTAGCCATCCATTCCGGAGAAGGGCCTATTCGGACATCGGAAATAACCCTAGCCGAGTAAAAAGGACAGGCTTTTTTATCCGTAATATCGATTTTGAATGAGATAGTTTCTTTTTTAAGATTTTGGGTTTTAAATTGTAGTTTTGATTTTTGATTTTTGATTTTTGATTTTGTGATTGCCGCCACTTCTCTGGCGATACCGATTACCGAAAGCCAGTCCGGGCGATTGGAGGTAATCTCTATTTCAAAAACATAATCGCCCTCAAATTCCTCTAAAGAAACAACCTCCAGCCCCGCCATAGTCAGCTTATCCGCCAGCTCTTTAGGCTTAAGACTGATATCCACAAAATCTTTTAACCAGTTATAGGTAACTTTCATATGAAAATCGCGTATATTAAAATTGCCTCAAGAAGCGCAGGTCATTCTCAAAAAATAAACGGATNNCCGCAGCCTAAAATTTCCAACCACCCCTTACCCCCGCAAACCGAACATTTTTTCGGCTCTCGGCTTTCGGCTCTCGGCTTTCGGCTACATAATATGCAGGAAACGTCCACCTCCGCTGAAGGTTCGGTAAAGGGAAAAAAGTGGGGACGAAAACGCAT
>DOMD01000150.1 GCA_003510525.1 Candidatus Omnitrophota bacterium | reverse complement strand
AAAATTCCGAAAAGCTCAGAATTCTTGAAGCCCAGAACGCTAATTTGAAGGAAGAACTAAAAGATTGCACCCGAAGCCTGGCCGAGTTTAAGAAGGAAAAACAGGAAAGCCAGTGGGTTTCTAAGAAAGAATACGACGAATTAAAGGCAAAGTTAAATCAAAGAAGCGATGAAGCTAAAGAGCAAGGTTAGAAGTTCGAAAAAAATCCCGGATAAAAAAGACCNNCAACCGAATAGCCGCAGCCATAAATACCGGCTTCTATCCGATTTAATGAAGTACATCCCGGATGTTATTTATTTTAAGGATACCGCGGGACGGCTGATTATGGTTAATGATGCTCACGCGAAAGGCTTGAGGCTTAAGCCGGATGAGGTGGCGGGAAAGACGGATTTTGATTTTTTCTCCAAAGAGCGGGCTCAGCTGATGGCCAAGGATGACCGCTATGTAATGAAAACCGGAAAGGCCATAATTGATAAAATCGAGCGAAGCACCCGTCCCGACGGTATTGATAATTATGTTTCTACCACTAAAATACCCCGCTATGATGAAAAAGGTAAAATAGTCGGACTCATCGGCATTACCCGGGATATCACCCGGCGCATGAGCTTAGAGCGCATTCAAAAAGAAAAAGAAATAATAGAGAAGAAATTAGAGTCTGCCGAGGAGCTCAACAGAATCAAGTCTGAATTTGTCTCGGTGGTTTCTCATGAACTGCGCACCCCCCTGGCCATCATCAAGGAGGCGGTTTTGCTTATTCTGGATGAGATTGCCGGACCGGTTAACGAAAAGCAGAAAGATATACTTTCGAAGGCGGAAAATAACATAAAACGGTTAAAAGGTATAATTGATGACCTGTTGGATATTTCCCGGATTGAATCCGGTAAGCTTAAATTGCATTATTCGCTGGTCAGCCTCAATGATGTATTGAAGGAGGGCGCGGATTTCTTTAAGAAGTCCGCCGCTAAAAAAGGAATAAATCTTAAGTATGCGCTTCCTAAAGAGCAGGTGTATATGTTCTTGGATTCTAACCGGATAAACCAAGTGTTGGCTAACCTTATTAATAATGCCATCAAGTTTACTGAAGAAGACGGCTTAATAAGAATAGAGCTTAATGTTTTTGAGGATAAAGCCAGAATCGGGATTATTGATACGGGCATAGGAATAGCTAAGAGCGACTTCTCCCGGCTGTTTAATAAATTCACCCAGGTTTCAAAAACTTCGGACACCCAAAGAAAAGGCGTGGGGCTGGGGTTATCAATAGCTAAAGAATTGGTTGAGGCGCATTCCGGAGAGATCTGGCTTGAATCTGAATTGGGCCTGGGCAGCAGGTTTTACTTTTCTTTGCCGCGGCTCTCTAGTCTAAATCTATTAGATAAGCCAATTAAAGATAAAATAAATAATTTGCTTTCCCGCGGGATTAGCCTGCATTTCGTGAATCTGTTAATTGTCAACTACCAGGAACTTAAAAATAGGCTGAAAGTCCCGCCCGGAGATTTGTTTGATGAGATAGAGCGAATAATCAATAAAATATTCCAAGAAAATTTCCGGGAGGCCCAGGAAAAACCTGAAATTGCTTTGATGGACGGCCTTTACGGAGAATGCGGTTTTATCCTTCCCTCAATCAATGAAGAAAAAGCGGATAGAATTACCAAGGAAATAGTCAATAAGCTGAGCGAGTATTTCCTGGAGAATAAATTGAAAGATGTCTTTATAAATGCCGGAATTACGGTTTATCCGGCTAAGGAAAGCTATTCGGGTTATCAACAGATGCTGGTGAATTTAAAAATTAGAAAAATACTCATCGGCCCCCAGATAAGAAAATTCAAAAGATTCAGATATGAAGTGGAGGTTCAGGCTTTTACTTCCGGCAATGAGAGAATGCCTTGTGCCGCGGTGGACATATCCGAAGGGGGAATATGTTTTTACAGTCCCAGAGCGCTTAAGACTGACGCATCGGTTGAGGTTAGATTAAAATTTCCCAAAACAGAGGAAATTCTGCGTATGCAGGGAAAAGTTTCCTGGATAAGAGAAATCGCCGGTTCAGGCCAGAAATTCAAGGTCGGTGTGGAATTTACCGGTCCGCCGGATAAAGAGAAAAAACCAATCCTAAGATTTTTAAAATCATTAAAATATGCCAGAGAAACTGTTTGACTTAAAGGTGGAAAAAGCGCCTTATCTTAGAGGCGCGCTGGAGGCTCCGGCTTCAAAGTCTTATACCATCAGGGCGATTCTTGCCGCCAGCCTAAACGGAAAAATCCGAATAGTAAATCCTTTATTTTCTCAGGATACCCAGGCGGCAATAAAAGCATTGGAGGCACTGGGGGCGCGGATAAAAAAGAAGGAAGGCTCGCTTCAGATCCGAGGGTTTAAGGGCCGGCCGTCTTTAAAAGGCCAAAGCGTAGTTGTCGGGGAATCCGGAACGCTCCTGCGCTTGATACTTCCGATTATTGCCTTAGGGAAGGGTAAATTTGAGATTAACGGCCGCGGTACCCTTTTAAAAAGGCCGAACAAGCCGATAGCCGAAGCCTTATTATCGTTGGGGGTTGATATAAAAGGAAGAGGCCGAGACTGTCACCTGCCGATCACTATCCAGGGTAAAGGCGCGATTCCCGGGGGAAAGATTTTCGTCAGCGCCAATATGAGCTCACAGACGATTTCTTCCTTATTAATGGTGTCGGCATTCGCTTTACGGGACACAACCATAATTATTAAAGATAAGGTGGTTTCCCGGCCTTACATTGATATTACCCTGGATGTGTTACATAGGGCCGGAGTCAAAGTCCAAAGGCAGGGGCATAGCCGTTTTTTTATTAAATCCGGGCAGGGTTTTAAATTAAAAAAAGATTTTATTATTCATGGTGATTATTCATCAGCGGCATTTCTGATTGCCGCCTCCTGTCTGATTAAATCCGACGTGATTATTACCGATATGGTTAAAGATAAGCAGGGCGACCGTAAGATAGTGGATATTTTAAATAAAATGGGAGCGCGGATAAAACATTCCGGTGATAGGATAGAAATACGCGGCCCCTTCGAACTTAAAGGAATAGATATTGATTGTTCGGATACGCCGGATTTGGTTCCGATATTATTGACCCTCTCCTGTTTTGCCAAGGGCAGGACAAAGATTTATAATATCGGGCATCTGGCCTATAAAGAAAGTAACCGTATTACTGCCCCGGCGGGCGAACTGCGAAAATTAGGGGCCAGGATTAAAATAGGCCGGGATACAATAATTGTTCAGGAGTCGTCTTTAAGGCCGCCCGCGGCTTGGGCTATAGGAAGCCCAACCACGGCCCTCCGGCCGGCAGTAGTTTCTTCCTGTAATGACCATCGGATCGCGATGGCCCTGGCGGTCCTGGGCCTGAGGACCGGAGGTTTGATAATTAAAAACTCTGAATGCATAAATAAGTCCTATCCGAATTTCATCCGGGATTTGAAGTCCCTGGGGGCAGAATTCACTAAAATATTGCCTTAAACGCGATGATGTTGTATAATAAAGTTTTGCAATCTATCAACAAACTAACCAACTAACTGATAAGGGGGGATTTTTTATGTCGGGACATTCAAAATGGGCAACTATAAAACACAAAAAAGGAGCGGCGGATGCCAGAAAAGGCGCGCTCTATACTAAGGTTATCAAGGAAATAACTATGGCCGCCCGCAATGGCGGAGGCAACCCTGATACGAATTCAGCCTTACGCACGGCTATGGCTAAGGCCAAAGAAGCCAATATGCCTTCAGATAACGTCAAGAACGCCATTAAGCGCGGCACGGGTGAGCTTCCCGGGATTGTCTATGAGACAATAAATTATGAGGCTTATGGCCCGGCGGGAGTGGCGATAATGGTTGAGGCCTTGACTGATAATAAAAACCGCACTACCGCCGAACTACGTAATATTCTTTCCAAAAAAGGCGGGAATATGGCCGGGGCAGGTTCGGTGGCCTGGATGTTTAATAAAAAAGGCTATATCGTGGTAGACAAAAACACGGTAAAAGAGGATATTTTGATGGACGCGGCCCTGGATGCCGGAGCTGAGGATATTAAGACCGGAGAAAGTAGTTTTGAGGTAATTAGCTCGGCGCAGGATTTTGAAAAGGTGAAATCAGCGTTGGCGGAAAAAGGCATAACTTACCAGAGCGCGGAGGTAACCATGCTTCCTACCTCAACCGTGAAAGTGGCGGCTGGCCCGGATGCCAAACAGCTCTTAAGCCTGATTGAGACCCTGGAAGATCATGACGATGTCCAGGATGTTTACGCTAATTTTGATATTCCCGATGAGGTTATTGAGCAACTTGCCGCGTCGGAATAAGGAAACAGTCAGCCTTCAGCTGATAGCTGATAATGCGCATACTAGGGATTGACCCAGGCCTTAACACTACCGGATATGGGGTTATTGAGGGTGAAGGTTTTAAAATTAGCCTCATTGAGGCCGGTTTTATCCGCACCAGCCCGAAGGATAAAATAGAAGTTCGTCTGGAAAAAATACATCGAGCCTTAAATAAAATAATCGCGAAATTTAAGCCTGGGGTTTTGGTTTTAGAGAAACTCTATGCCCACTGGAAGCATCCTACCACAGCGTATGTCTTAGGACATGCCCGGGGAACGATATGCCTTTCAGCCAAAGAGAATAATGTGGAATTGGTTGAATACGCGGCCACCCGGATAAAAAAGGCCGTAGTCGGACAAGGCCATGCCTCCAAGGCCCAGGTTCAAAGGATGATTCAAAATATTTTATCTTTAAACACCCTGCCTGAACCTGCGGACATTGCCGATGCCCTGGCTTTAGCAGTGGGCCATTCGTATATGACGAGAAAATAACCTTGATAGCTTTCAGCTATCGGCTTTCAGCATTCAGCTGATAGCGGATAGCGGATAGCGGANNGCGGATAGCGGATAGCGGATAGCTGAAAATGATTGCCCGGATTAGCGGTAAGGTGATTAAGCAAAATCAGAATTCTTTGTTCATTGATGTCTCGGGAATTTGCTATGAAGTGTTAGTGCCGGCGGCAATCATGCGAAAGATTGATAAGGAATTAGACAAGGATATTCCCATCACCCTGGTAACCTATCATTATCATAATATTGAACCGGCACGCTCAGTGCCGATTTTGATTGGTTTTATTAACGAGATAGAAAAAGATTTCTTCCTGCAGTTTATTTCGGTTTCCGGCATCGGGCCGCGGGCCGCGGTAAAGGCATTGGCTAATCCGCTTTCAGAAATTGCCAGGGCCATAGACCAGGGTGATGTCAGTTTTTTAAAATCTTTACCTGGAATCGGACAGCAAAGAGCAAAAGAGATTGTGGCTAAGCTTCAGGGTAAGGTGGGAAAATTCGGCCTTATCCAGGATGCGGCCTTGGCCAGGATTCCGGAATCCGGCTCCGGCATTGAGGAGGAGGCCCTGGAGGTCCTGGTGCAGCTACAGTATAAAAGGCCGGAGGCCAAGGAAATGGTTCGCTTAGCCCGAGAAAGAGCTCCTGATATCACCAGCGCGGAAGGATTGCTTAATGAGGTTTATAAACAGAAGGTGAAACGATGAGTCCAGAACTGCTCGATGATTTCAATTATAAATCCGCGATTGAAGCCTTGTTGTTTATCAGCGAAAAGCCTTTATTGCTGGAGCAGATAAAAACAGCCCTGGAAGGCCTGGATACTCCTAAAATCAGAGAGATAATCTTAGGGCTTAAGAATGAATATGAGAATGGCTCAAGGGGCCTGCGGATTGAAGAAGTGGCCGGCGGCTTTCGGATGGTTACTTCACCCGATACCGCTTTAGTGTTAAAGAAATTTTACAAACAGCGCGATGCCCAGCGTTTAAGCACCCAGGCCTTAGAGACCTTAGCCATTATCGCCTATAAACAGCCGGTGACCCGCTTAGATATTGAATCTTTGCGGGGGGTGAATGTGGATGGGGTGGTTAAGACTCTGCTTGAGAAAAACTTAATCCGCATCGCGGGGAAAAAAGATATTATCGGCCGGCCTTTTGTTTACGGTACCACCCGGCAATTCCTGGAATATTTTGGCCTGAAATCATTAGACGACTTGCCAAAATTAGAGGAGTTTACCCCGTTAGAGGCAGGTTGCCGAAGGCAACCGTCGGACGCCTCTGGCGTCCTGCCTCTAACGGGGTTTACTAAAACTATGGATGAGCCAGCGGCCGCGGCCAAACTGCTTAGCTTAAGTAACCGGCCGGAGGAAAATAGTATCATTATTGAGGAAAATAAAGATGGAGAACCTGCAAAAACTGAGACAGCACATAGACAATCTTGATTCCGGGATAGTTTCTTCCTTAAACAAAAGGCTGGAGATTACCCTTAAAATCAGGAATATTAAGAAAAAGTTAGGTAAGGGCATTTATTCCCCGGAGCGGGAGGTGGAACTGATTAGGCGGCTTAAGCAGATAAAACATCCCCTGCTTACCGACAGCGCTTTAGAGGCAATTTACCGGGAGATAATGTCCAGTTCCCTGGCTTTGGAGAAACCCTTAAAGATTGCTTATCTTGGCCCGGAGGCCACCTTTACCCATTTGGCGGCGATAAAGCGTTTTGGCAGTCAGTTGGAGTATTTGGCCTGCGGCTCGATTGCCGATGTATTCAAGGAAGTCGAGCGCTCTAACGCTGACTACGGGGTAGTGCCGGTGGAGAACTCTATTGAAGGCGCGGTTACCCATACTATGGATATGCTGGTGGATTCGGACCTCAAAATTTGCGCTCAGATCGTGATGAATGTCTCGCATAATCTCTTGAGCCGGTGTTCCAAAGAAAATATAAAAAGGATTTATTCCAATCCCCAGGTGTTCGCTCAATGCCGACTCTGGCTGCAGCAGAATTTTCCCCATATCGAGCTGATAGACTCCGCCTCAACCACTCGCGCGGCCCAGATTGCCCAGAAAGAAAAGAATTCCGCCTGCATCGCTTCAATTTTAGCCGCGGGTGTCTATAAGCTTAAAGTGATCGCCAAAAGTATTGAAGACTCGCCTAATAACATTACCAGGTTTTTGGTTATCGGAAATGCCTCGGCAGGCTCAAGCGGACGAGACCGGACCTCAATAGTTTTTTCCATAAAAGACAAAGTCGGCGCGCTCTATGATATGCTTTCCTCATTTAAGAAATACCGCATCAATCTTACCAAAATAGAATCCCGTCCTTCCAAGAAAAAGGCCTGGGATTATTATTTTTTCGTGGACTTAGTGGGGCACATCCAGGATAAAAATGTTTCCCGCGCCCTCGCTGAATTAGAACGCCAGGCCAAATACCTGAAAGTCTTAGGTTCCTATCCCCAGGGAGAGTAGGATCAAGCTGGGGTCAGACCTCAATAATAGAAACTAATTCTAATTTCTAAATTCGAGGGCTGACCCCGTATTTACTATGCTGAATGTAAACCCCAAGATTTTAAATATTACCCCTTATCAGCCGGGCAGGCCGATTGAGGAAGTGAAGAGGCAGTTAAGGTTAAAAGAGGTAATTAAGCTGGCCTCTAACGAAAACCCTCTCGGCCCCAGCCCTAAGGCGGTCAAAGCCATAAAAGGCGCCTTGGGTAAAATCAACCGCTACCCTGAAGGTGGCTGTTTTTATCTGCGTCAGGTTTTAAGCAAAAAACTGAAGGTTGGAGCGGATAATCTGATTTTCGGAAACGGCTCGGATGAAATAATTGATATTATTATCAAAACCTTTTGCCAAGAAGATGAGGAAATCCTGACTTCAGAGATAAGTTTTCTGGAATATAAAATCATCGCCCAGCAAAACGGCCGCTTGGTAAGGACTGTTCCCTTAAAAGATTTTAAATATGATTTATCCGCCCTCCGGAAAAACATCGGCCCTAAAACCAGAGTCATCTTTATCGCTAACCCCAATAACCCCACCGGAAGCTATGTCCATAAAAAAGAAGTTGAGGATTTTCTTTTAAGCCTGCCGGAGAACATCTTAGTGGTTTTTGATGAGGCTTATTTTGAGTTTGTTGACCGCAAGGATTTTCCCGATGTTTTAAAATACATAGAAAAGGGAAAAAATGTTATGATCCTGCGCACCTTTTCTAAAATCTACGGCCTGGCCGGCTTAAGAATCGGCTATGGAATAGCCAAAAAGGAAATCATTCAGTATCTGGAGCGCTGCCGTCAGCCTTTCAATGTAAACCTTTTGGCCCAGGAAGCGGCCCAGGCGGCATTAAGCGACACGGATTTCGTTAAAAAAAGCAAAAAAATAGCCACGGAAGGTAAAAAATATCTCTATCAGAGCTTGAAAGAACTCGGTATTGAATATGTTCCTTCGGCAACAAATTTCATCCTGCTGAATCTTAAGCGCGACGGCATAGAGGTTTTTAAAAAATTATTGCAGCATGGCGTGATTATCAGGGATATGTATCAGTATGGTTTAAAAAACTTTATCCGGGTAACTATCGGAACGGAGAAGGAAAACAGGAAATTCGTCACGGCGCTGAAGAAAGTTTTACGGAACTTTGAGGTTATACCTCAACAATAGAAGCTAACTTCTAAGTTTGAGGTGACCCCAAATCATGACCCCAAACCAATTCAGCGAGAAGGTGCGGGATTCAAAGAGGATTCTATGTAAACTTTTTTTTGGGCCTTGACAATATATCAAATTTGATATATACTATTATTGAAGGTAATAAATGTATAAAATTAAATTTTATCCCACACATAAGGGAGATTATCCGGTAAAAGATTTTATTCAACAGATGGATAAAAAATCCCGGTCAAAGATTTGGCGCTACATCGCGCTTTTGGAAGAACGCGGCCCAAACTTATTGCGGCCTTATGCTGATTATGTAAGAGATAAAATCAGGGAGTTAAGGGTAAG
>DOMD01000071.1 GCA_003510525.1 Candidatus Omnitrophota bacterium | reverse complement strand
CGCAATTCCGGCTCAATAAACTGAAGGCCTAGAGAGGTAAAGACCTCTTCTTCACTTTTCCCGCAGAGATAATTTTCCTTATTATCCTTGGCGCCTAAGGCCGGCCCGCCGACAGAGGGAACCTTAAATACCCCGTATTCATTTATTTTTAAGTTTTTCTTAATAGCTAACTGCCGAAGCTTGATGTTAAAATTCTTTGAACCGGTAAAATAAATCATCGCCGCGCCAAAGCTTTTTTCCTCTACTATTCTTAAATCTATTTTGATGCCGTCCTTAGTTATCACTGAGGTTTTAGTGAGGCCTTTAGCGCCGACATCTTTTATGCTGGGAAGCCGGAGAAAGGCATCTATTATTTTATCCGGATAAGCGGATACTGCCAAAATATCAATATCTCCTACTGTCTCTCGCATTCGGCGCAGGGATCCGCAGGCCGATATTTTTCGCGCGTAGGGGTTCTTTTTCAATGGCCTGATGAATTCATCGGCGGCCTTAAGCGCGCTGGCCAAATCCATCCGCTCCCGGCCCTTTTTAAACAGGGTGATTCCTTTAAGGATATTTTCAACCGTCTTTTCTTTGATGCCCTCCAGTTCCAGGAGTTTTCCCTTTCTGGCAAATTCCTCCAATTCTTGGACGCTTTTCACCTTAAGCTTATCATAAAACAACTTCGCGTGTTTGGGCCCGACGGAGGGTACGCGTAAAAGATCTAATAATCCTTCGGGAATGCTTCTTTTGAGCTCCTCAAAGAATTTCAGCTTTCCGGTTTTGGTTATCTCGATAATTTTTTGAGCCAAGTCGCTTCCGACGCCGGGAATACTGTTGAGCCGGTTTTCATTGATCAGGTCCTGAATATCTTCGCTCAGGGATTCGATATTCCGGGCCGCCCGTTCGTAGGCGCGCGCCCGGAAGACATTTTCCCCCTTGATTTCTAATATTTTAGCGATAGCGCGGAATATTTCGGATATGGTTTTACTTATCATTTTGCTTAAACTCTTTGACCCGGAAACCATTAATAATTCTCAAGGTGAGAAAATAGAAATAAGGCGTCTTGAGAAAATCCCGGTTGACTACCAAATCAAAAAGCATATGCTGGGTAATGCCTATACCTAAGGCCAGCCAGAAGTTTCCCAGTTTAAAGAAGTAAATTGCCAACCAGAATAAAATCAGCAACTCCAGGGAATGAAATATAAGAGTTAGACGCGTAAATTTACGCTTAAAGCAAAACTCCAGGAAATGCCTGACCTTAAGGTTAAAGCCCTGATGCAGGTAGTAATCTATAACATGGTCTAAGTCAATCAGGAATCCCCCGACAAAAGATATTATCAGGCAGGATTCCGACTTCGAGGCCAAATAAATAGTCCCGCTTACTATGGAGGTAGCTATAAAGTGGTATACCGGCCCCATCTTATAAATTCACTCTTAAATTATAAGAGGCTTCGATGGTTTTAACCAGGTTAGTTAATACGGAGTTTACCGGGGTGGGGAGGTTTAGGGCCTGGGCCTGGCGGACTATGGCTCCGTTGATAAAGTCTATTTCGGTTGGTTTGCGCCTTAAGACATCCTGCAGCATGCTGGAGACATTGGCGGCAGTGGCCTCGCAGACTGCCTCAACTTTGGAAAGCGGGTCATCATAAATCAGCTTAATTCTCTTTTTCTTAGCCACTCTCACCGCTTCATTGACCGCCTCTTCTAATATCTTTCTGGTTCCCGCGAACTCAATCAACTTTCCGTTGTGTAAATGGGTAAGGGCGGTAAGAGCGTTTATCCCCACATTTATAATCAGCTTGGACCAGAGAAGCGACTTTATGTCTTTGGACAGGCGGGTCTCCAGGCCGCATTGGTTAAAGAGTTCGCGGATAAAGCGCAGTTCCACCGGCAGTCTTCCGTCAAGCCTTCCAATGACAGTCTCGGCCTTTCCGGCATGCCGAACCCAGCCCGGACCCAAAAGAGTAGCCCCCTGATTAGTTATCCCTCCCAGGACTCTCTCCTGGCCAACCACCTCCGAGATAATTTCTATGTTGCCTAAACCGTTCTGCAGGCTTAAAACCAGGCTTGTCTCGCTTAACAGGCTTTTTATATCCTTGACGGCATTCTTGGTGTCATAAGATTTTACCGCGATAATTACCAAGTCCTGGGGTTGAGCTATCTCCTTTGCCTGAGCGGCAATATTAACCTTCACCTGCCAGCTTCCCGATATGCCTTCAATCTTCAGTCCTTGTTCTTTAATCTTTTGGGCGCGCTCAGGGTTCTTATCCAAAAGCCAGATTTCCTCTTTGCTCTTAGACAGGAAACAGGCTAACAAGCACCCCATTGCCCCGGGGCCAACTATGGTTATTTTCAATTGAATATCTCCTCATAGGCGCGATAAATCGCGCCCGCTACATGACATTTAACAAGCCAACGCTTCTAAAACCTCTTTTGAACGCGGCCTGACCTGGAGGTGAAATTCCATAAAATTCTGCAGTATGGTATTAAACTCTTCCTTGATTTTACCGCTTAAGCCCAGGCGCAGGGAATTGTCCCAGTCGTTTTCCTCCATATGCAGTATTGAGGCCACGGTCCCTTTAAGCACCGCGGCGGAGTAATTATCGCTCAGGCCGCATTTGGGACACAACAGCCCTCCGCGCTTAGCGTTAAAATAGGCATCTTCAAAGACATCTTTATTGCAGATAACACAGGCCTCCAGGCGGGGCCTGAAGCCTATCAACTTTAAGAATTTAATTAAGAATACGCGCGAAATCTTCTGAGGCTCTTTATGCGACTCCATTCGCCGTAAGGCCGAAACCGCCAATTCATATACCGCGGTATTCTTTTCCTCTTCAGGCATAAACTGCCTCAAGAGATCCACCAGATAATAAGCGCAGACGACCGACTCGAGATTATTTCTCAGAGGACTAAAGTTGTCTCTAAGGTCGCACTGGGAAACCAGGTGCAGGCCGGAATTACGGCTTTGGTAGAAAACTATCTCATTGGAAGAAAACGGTTCCAGGGTAGAGGCGAATTTCCTGGGGTCTGTCCTGATTCCCTTTAATATGCCGTTTACCCTGCCGTGGTCCTTGGTAAAAAAATTGGCAATCAGGCTGGTTTCCCTGAAATCAAAGGTTTTTAAGACTATCGCCTCGGTTTTAATGATGGCCATGTTTACAAAATCAAAAATAACCTTAGTTCCAAACCCGCATTGGAATTAAGGGTTAATTTCTATTCCAATGCGGGTTTGGAATTTAGTGTTTGGTGATTTTCTTGAGTATTTCCTCTTGTTTCGCGAACATCCGCTTTCTTTCTTTGGGTGTCGTGTCGTTATATCCGTTTAAATGCAGGATTCCGTGAATGATATACAGCAAGATTTCTTTCTGGAGTGAACTTTTATATATCCTGGCGTTTCTTTTGGCAGTATCTAAAGATATCGCGATATCGGCATTATCTTTGGAGTAAGGGAAGACGATTACGTCGGTCGGAGTATTAGTTTTGAGGTATTTTTGGTTCAGCTTCTTGATCCGGCCATCACTGAAGAAGCTGATTCCTAAAGACAAACCCGTGTATTTCTTCCCGGATAACCTAAGGGTGTTTCGCGCGCATCTTTTTAAAACACCTTGAGTTAAGGGAAGATGACGTTTAGTCGTGTTTTTTATGATGATGTTCTTTGGTATGGCCGGGTGATTCGGGATAGTTAATTCTTCCATGATATATGCCGCTCAACATATGAATAAAAACCTTGGCTATTTTTTCTAAATCCTTTAGGGTCAAATCACAATTGTCCAGCTGTCCGTCAATAAACTTGTTATTGATTACCTTATGAACCACCTCTTCAATCCTGGAGGCGTTAGGCTCGGCTATGGCCCGGGTGGCCGCCTCAACCGAATCCGCCAGGAGCACAATGGCGGTTTCCCGGGACGCCGGTTTAGGCCCGGGATAACGAAAACCTTCTTCTAATATTTTTTCATCCTGTTCTATTCCCTCAAGAGCCTTGCGGTAAAAATAATACACTAAGCCTGAGCCGTGGTGCTGGGTTATGAAATCCGTTATAACCGGTTTAAGCCGATATTTCCTGGCCAGCTCCATCCCTTCCTTAATATGATTAATGATTACCATTTTACTTATGGAGGGGCTTAGATTTTCGTGCTTGCTCAGGGCTTTTTGGTTTTCCATAAAATATTCGGGGCTGGTGAGCTTGCCGATATCGTGGTAATACCCCCCGATGCGGGCCAGGAGAGAATTCGCCTGGATGCTTTCGGCTGCCGCTTCGGCAATATTTCCCACGACTATGCTATGATGATAGGTGCCGGGAGCGTCCAAAATCATTTTTTTAAGCAGGGGGTGATTAAAGTCGGATAACTCCAAAAGGCTGATATCGGTAACCATACCGAAGAAATTCTCTAAAAGCGGCAGTATTCCGGTTACGCCAACCGCGCAGATTAAACCGTTAAAAAGATTAGCCGCGATTTCGTTAAGGCCGGCTTGAGGATAGGCCATCCAGAAAAGCAGGGCCTGGGCTACTCCGGCAAATAATCCGGCGCTTAAAATCTGAATCCTCCGGCGCAGACTTCTGGTGGAAATAGCGGTAACCATCCCGGTGATGAAGAAAATCAGGGTTACGGAGAGCGAATTCCCCGACAATATTCCGGCAAAACACGCCGAAAGAACGGCAAAATAAAAAGATAAGGCGGCGTCTTTGTAGAGTATGGAGACACACATTATCAGGCCGCTTACCGGTATATAAGAGGCGGGAATTTGATAGTCTAATATTTTTTTGGTAATCACCAAGAAAAGAACAAACAGAAACGTCAGCACAAGACAATTATATTCTTTACCGCGGCTGTTGGAATTAAGCGCGGGGTGAGAAAATCCAAGATAAAGAATAAATCCGACCAGAAGGGCCCCGGGCAAAAGGTTAATATTTAAGAAAAATATTTCCGCTGTCACTATGACGATTCCTATAACAGCGCACAGGCACAGCTCTTTTTTAAAAACAAGCATTTTTTCTATAAGGCGTTTTAATAAAAATTTTCCCGGGGGTTTTTGAATAAGATCAGGGCGGGGACTTTTTTTAGGGCGCATAATTTATTTTTTTAGATTGGATCACATAAAGAAAGGCCTCGCGCCTTAACGTAAAGCGGATAATTTTTCGTAGGCCGCGACTATCTTCTGCACTAACTCGTGCCTGACCACATCTTTTCCGCTGAAATAGACAAATCCTATTCCTTCTATAGTCTTGAGTATATCCAGCGCCAGGCACAGTCCCACAGGCTTTCCCCCGGGAAGGTCAGTCTGGGTGATATCGCCGGTGATTACCACCTTGGAGTCGAAGCCTAATCTGGTAAGAAACATCTTCAATTGTTCGACGGTGCAGTTTTGGGCCTCATCCAGGATTATAAAGGCGTCATTTAAGGTTCTCCCCCGCATATACGCTAACGGCGCGACCTCGATGGTCCCGATTTCAATGTATTTTTCAATCTGCACTCCCTCCATCATATCGTATAAGGCGTCGTAGAGCGGCCTCAAAAAAGGGAGTATTTTCTCATAAAGAGTTCCCGGCAGATACCCTAAGGATTCTCCCGCTTCCACAGCCGGCCGGGTAAGGATGATCCTGCGAAAATAGCCTTTTCTTAAGGCCTCAACCGCCATAGCCATGGCTAAGTAGGTTTTGCCGGTTCCGGCAGGGCCGACCCCAAAAACAATGTCGTGCTGTTTTATGGCCTGGATGTATTCGTTCTGGACGGGCGTTTTCGGCCCTATGGTTTTTCCTTTAAAAGAAAAACCTATATCCAGTTTTTCTTCTTTTTTTTCGCGGGCCTTTACCTTACCGCTAGAAAACACGCCCTGTAATTCCTGTTTAGTTACCGCCTGCCCTAAACGGATAGCGCCTAAAACACGTTCAATAGCCGGCAGGGCATTTTTGAGTTTTTCTTTACTGCCGGATATTTTCAGGGTATCCGACCGCAGAAGAATTGTTACTTCCAGCTCCTTCTCTAAAATTGGGATATTTTCGTCCCGGGGCCCAAGAAACATCAAGGCTTCAGAACTATTCTTCAGCTTAATCTGTTTTTCCATTTAATCCCGGGGTATTACCAGCTCCTGGCCGGGCTTTATCCTGTCCGGAGCCTTGAGTTTATCCTTGTTAGCCTTATAAATCTTTACCCATTGTTTATGGGTTCCATAAATCTCCGGCCGGGCCGATATCTTCTGCAAAGTATCTCCGTCTTTGACTATATAGGTGCCGGGAAGACTGGATTTCGCGCTCAGAGGCGCAAGCGGGGTTTTAACTTCCTGCATATCCATGATCGTAGACCGGGTTTTTGGTTCGAAACCCTCCTGGAGGGGTTCGCTTTCCATGTTCGGACTCACCGCTTCCGGCGTGTTGACGGTATTTTCTCCCAGCGTCTTAGGCGGCTCTTTAAGATGTTCAATTTTTAAAGGGCTCTGGAGTTCCACCTCAAAAAATTTATACCGGCGCTGAGTAAATTTCTTAGGCTGTTGATAATTCTCCGGGGCCTGGCCGCTTAAGAATCCCTGGTTTCCGGATACCTCCTGGTCAGGCCTGTCTTTTGTCACCGTGTAAGTCCGGATTAAACAGCCGTTTAAAAATACAGCTATCGCCATAATCTGAACACTAACCAACAAGCTCCATTTTTTTTGTTCTTTCATACATCCTCCTCTGTTAATATTAAATTTTGTCATTACTTCTACGGCTTAGATTCAATTCTTTTAACTGTTTGTCGCTTACTTCGCCGGGGGCGTTAGTCATTAGACAGGTTCCTTTTTGAGTCTTGGGAAAGGCAATCACTTCCCGGATGGAATCGCATCCGGAAAGGATAGTCAATAATCTGTCTATGCCAAAGGCGATCCCTCCGTGAGGAGGAGCCCCATAACTAAAGGCCTCTAAGAGAAAGCCAAATTTTGCCTTAATATCTTCCGGTTTAAGGCCGAGAATTTTGAATATTTTATCCTGGAGGCCTTGATTATGGATCCGGATTGAGCCTGAGGCGATCTCCTGGCCGTTGAGCACCAAATCATAGGAGCGACTCCTTATAGAAGATAAATCCTCGCCCTCTAATAAGGCCAGGTCTTGAGAATGAGGGGCAGTAAAAGGATGATGTTCGGATTCCCAGCGATTTTCATCCTTATTAAATTTGAACAAAGGAAAATCCGTAATCCAGACAAAGACAAAATCCTCTTTATCCTCACGCAGGTCCGGCTTATCGGAATTATAGTCTTTCATTGCCTGGGCATAACTCATCCGCCTAAAAGGAATTTTTAACTCAATGCCTTTTAGTTCCTTAAGGATCTTAAAAAATAATCTCTCCGATACGGTAAATATGTCTTCTTCGCCGATAAAAGACATCTCCATATCCAGCTGGGTAAATTCCGGCTGTCTATCCGCCCTTAAATCCTCATCCCGGAAACACTTGGCTATCTGAAAATATTTTTCGATTCCCGAAACCATCAGTATTTGTTTAAATAACTGGGGAGATTGGGGCAGGGCGTAAAACTCTCCCGGGCTCAAGCGGGAAGGAACCAGAAAATCCCTGGCCCCTTCAGGGGTAGATTTGGTCAAAATTGGCGTCTCCACCTCAATAAAACCCTCAGTATCCAAATAGGTCCGGATCAGCTGGTAAAGCTTATGCCGCGAGAGGATGTTGCCCAGCATCCGGGGCCTCCTTAAATCAAGATAGCGGTGTTTAAGCCTTATCTCTTCACCCAATTCAATATTATCACTAATTTCAAAAGGAGGATTATTGCTGGAATTGAGTATCTCTAATTCCTGGGCTAATATCTCTACCTCACCGGTGGGCATCTTGGGGTTAATGGTGCCCTTGGGCCGGGGATTGACCTTACCCTTGAGCCTGATGACGAATTCACTTCTTAAATCTCCGGCGGATTTGTGGGCCTCCGGAGCCTCTTTGGGAATAAAAACCACCTGGGTTAGCCCCTGGCGATCCCGGATATCTATAAAAATCAGCTTACCATGGTCGCGGCGCGAGCCGACCCAGCCGCACAAAACCACTTCTTTCCCGACATCTTTTAAGGTTAATTCTCCACAAGTATGAGTGCGCATCAATAGTTAAATAATCAATNNTTGGTTATTGGAAATTGGTGTTTGGTTATTAATAAATCGTGATTTAAGCATTTGATTTTAAATCACAGTCTCTTTTTTATCTCTTCAACAGATCTATCCAAACTGATTTCTTCCTGGGCGCCTGAAGCCATATCTTTCAAGAGCAGGCTTTGTTTCTTCAGCTCTTCATCCCCGATTAAAATCGTGAATTTTACCTTTAAATCATTGGCCTTACGCATCTGGCCTTTTAAGGATTTGTTTTCATAATCCATATCTGAAGCAATATCTGCCTCTCGAAGTTTATCTAATACCTGAAAACCTTCTTTTTTCGCTTCTTCACCAAGCGTAACCACAAAAACCTTAGTTTGACCGGCAGCCGCAGGCCGGCAACCGGCAACTAAGAGCAATCTCTCTATCCCCAAGGCAAAGCCCACGGCCCCGGATTTTGGCCCTCCCAACTCAAAGATTAAATTATCGTATCTGCCTCCGGCGCCCAAGGCATCCTGAGCCCCCAAATCCTTATGGGATATCTCAAATATGGTGCGGTTGTAATAATCCAGGCCTCGGACCAAATGAGGAGAAAGCGTATAGTTTATATTCAATTTATCTAAGTTTTTCTTAACCGCGGAAAAATGCTCCGAGCACTCCGGACAAAGATAATTCTCAGGAGCAAGGCTTAACCGGGAAACCACCTGCTTACAGTTTTCATTTTTACAGTCCAAAACCCTAAAGACGTTACGGTTAAGGCGTTCATTGCAATCCGGACAGAGCTTCTCTGTTTCATCTTTTAACCTATCCTGGAGTATCCGGCTTAATTTTTGCTTATCCTCCGGACAGCCTAAGCTGTTGAGCTTAAGCTCATACCCGGATATTCCCAGGGCATCTAAGATGTGTTTGATTAAAGAGATTATTTCGCTGTCCAAATAAGGGCTGTTTGAGCCTAAGGCTTCAGCTCCGATATGATGAAATTGCCGGAGCCGTCCTTTCTGGGGACGCTCGGCCCGAAACATCGGCCCAAAATAATATAGCTTTACGAAAGAATCGGTTTTGTCCAGATTGTTCTCTATATACGCCCTGACCACCCCGGCGGTAGCCTCCGGCCTTAAGGCATAGGTATCCTCGCCATGACGGATAACGAACATCTGTTTTTTTACTATTTCCGTTTCATTTCCCAAAGAACGATTAAACAGGCCTTCCTCTTCCAGAAGCGGAGTTCTCAGCGGTTTGTAACCATAAAGGTTAAACGCCGCCCTGGCCTTATCTTCAATCTCCTGCCACAGATAAGCGTCCGCGGGAAGTATATCCTTCATCCCGGAAGGAATCTTAAATTTTTTAAAATTTTCAGCCATTTTAGAGGTATCTCAGAATAAAGCTATTCCTTGGGCAAGAAAACCATTATTTTATTTTCTGCTTCATCTCTAAACCTGGCTTAAAGATTACCACTCTACGGGAAGGAACAGGTACAGTCTGTCCGGTGCGCGGATTTCTGCCTATACGCGGGCGGCGGGTTTTTATCTTGAAAACTCCGAAATTACGCAGTTCTATCTTTTCATCGCGAACCAGGCTTTCAATAACGCAATCAAAAATACCCTGAAGAACCTGTTTGACTATAATTTGCTTTATTCCGGTTTTATCAGCGACTTTTAAAGCTATATCTTTCTTAGTCATTTTTGAACCTCCTTGCGATAAAAAAAGTAATAACCTTTTGGCTTTACCCGGGCCGAAAAGGTCTAACTCTTTTTATATCAGAAGTTTAGCAGAAAAAATTTAGATGGTCAAGGAAAATCTTTCCTCTCCCAGGAGGGTCTCTATGTCCTGAATAAGGCTTTGGTTAGGCTGGACATGGAGCTCGTCACCCACCAGAATCTGATATCTGGCCCGATGCGGGATATCCATATGCAGGTATACCGGGATCTGGCCGGAGTTTTGAACCAGTTTTTCTTTGAGGCTATTTAAAAGGTTTTCCCGTATCCCGGCAATATTTATATCTATTTTGGTTATCTGCTTATAGGCCTCATCAACCGGCAGGATGGAATTAGCGATGATTTTGGGCGACTCCTCCTTGAGGCTCAGGCGCCCGGAGACAAAAACCGCGCTGTTGGGCTGGATATAGCGGGAATTCTGCTTATAGCTTTCCGGAAAAACCAAAACCTCGATTGCCCCCTCCAGGTCTTCTATCTTCAAGATAGCCATTTTCTCGCCCGACTTACGGGTAACCGTATTCTTGATCTTAATGATCAGTCCGGCCATCTTTACCATATCTCCGTCTTTGTGATTAGGTATATTCGCGATTGATGAGCAGGAGAACCTCTTTAGTTGGCCGGCAAAACGAGCCAGGGGATGCCCGGTAACATAGAAGCCCAGCATTTCTTTTTCAAAAGCCAATAACTGCGGTTCAGGCCATTCCCTGACATGAGACGATTCAATAGCGGTCTTTTTAAAACCGTTATCCAGGCCCAGGTCAAAAAAAGAAAGCTGTCCTTTGGCTTTTTCTTTTTGAGCCTTAGATGAGGCATCCAGGGTTTGGTCCAAATTGAGCATAAGCTGGGCCCGGTATAAACCGAACAAATCCATCGCGCCGGCTTTAATCAGAGACTCAATTACCTTGCGGTTTACCAGCCTAAGATCAATATTTTCGCAAAAATCCTCCAGGGACTTGAATTTTCCGTGTGTATCTCTGGCCCGGAGCATGGATTCAATAGACCCTTGCCCGACATTTTTTACCGCGATCAGGCCGAAACGGATATTCTTTTCGTCTATAACCGTAAAGATATCCCCGGACTCGTTTACGTCCGGCGGCAAAACCTCTATACCCATCCTTTTGGCTTCGTTGACATACTCCACGATTTTATCGGTATTATCTTTTTCTGATGTTAAAAGCGCGGCCATAAATTCAACCGGATAATTCGCCTTGAGGTAAGCGGTGCGATAAGAGATTAAGGCGTAGGCGGCGGAATGTGAGTTATGAACAATAATTCCATTAGCGATAAAATTGTGTATTTCTTTGATTTCCAAATCAAAGGTTTCTTGACGGCCAAGGTAGGTAATGGATTCTACTTTATCCCAGATAATATCTGAATTTACCGCCCTAAGCAGCCTATCCGACTCAAAAAAATGAGCAAGCTGTAGAATGGTTTGCCTTCTGAATCCTTTTTTATGATGTTTGATTCCGCCATAAAATTCTTTCACACAGATGCCGCTTCTATGTTCGATCTCTTTCCAGGTTAAGCCGCATTTTTCTTTTTCCTCTTTCACTAATTCTTTTATTTCGGCGGGCAAAGTATCTTTACTTTCTAAGTTAGCGGTAGTTTTTGAATAATACGCGTATAATTCGTTTATTTGTTTATGCCTGCCGACTATAAAAGGGCAAATATGCTCAATAAACCTATCTATGGAACCGCGGCCAAAAAGATACAAGGCATACCCTGCTTTCGCGGTAATGTTATTTTTGTATTTATACTTAAAACTCTTTTTTACTAAACGGCTGACTATGCCTAACCTAAGGAGGAGATCTTGACTTTGCCGGCATAGCTTATGTGAAGAGGTGGCATAAAAAGGAATTGAGTTGTTCTTAGAGAAAATAAATCCGTCTCCTGACCAAAGCCTTCCCAAAAATAAGGCTATTTGTTCATTGTTCAAGCTAAATATCTGTTCGGGAATGAACTTCTCGGCAGCTTTTTTGTAATCAAGCCCCAGCTCTTCTATCCATTTTCTTAAGCCGCATTTAGTGTTTGGCAGTAATTCTACCGCTGAGGCATAATCTCTTTTTTTTAATCCTTTATTCCAGGGCGTTTGGTTTTCGGAAAATTTCGCGTCTCTGCCTGTGCCGGCATACACTTCAAAACATCCCCTTCTTTTCTGAATTCGCGCCGATGTATTATCAAATTCCCGCAGATTTTTTACAAAGTCATCTACCAACACGCTGTCTTTGTTGTAAAAATAAACTCCGCTGGGATGGCAGGTGTTCCCTTCAGAGATTATCTCCGCCAGTACTATTATTTTATACGGCTCTATTGATGAATTGGTTTCTACGGTTATTTTTCTTGGCAGTCCAACGCGTTCCCCTATATGTAAATCAGCAAGATTTTTCCATCCCTTAAATGTAAAGAACGGATGATTTGAGGTAGCAATAACTTCCCGGCCTAAGCCAGTTCTAATTTTATATACGGGCTTAATGCCATTATTAATGACGTTTTTTATTTCGGATTTCTTAATCTTGAGATTTTCGTCGCAGCCGAAAGTGTATTTTATATTCTTCGCCCCGGAAAACAATTCTCTTACCGTAACAATTCCTCCGGTTTGGGCGTCTATATATTCGGTTGAACCAATAACACATTTGTTAAAGCCGTAACCGGAAAAATATTCAATCTGGTCAAAGATTTTGTTGGCGGCTTCTTCCCGGATCATGTTTTTCTTACAACCGTCAAGGAAAGATTTGCGCTGGCGCTCAAGGACCTCGGGGATTTTTTTGGCCATGGCCTTGCGCAGGAGGTCGGCCTGGGCCAAAGAAAAATTAGCCAGGTCTGAGGCAATCCGCATAACCTGCTCCTGATAAACCATTATTCCGTAGGTAGGCGCCAGTATCGGCTCCATCTTTTTGGACTCGTAGCGGATTGAGGTATGATTATTCCGGCGCTTGATAAATTCATCCAACATCCCCGAGCCCATCGGGCCGGGGCGATAA
This sequence comes from Candidatus Omnitrophota bacterium, assembly GCA_003510525.1. Classification (GTDB taxonomy): domain Bacteria; phylum Omnitrophota; class Gorgyraeia; order Gygaellales; family UBA12090; genus UBA12090. The sequence continues at coordinate 2,018 of DOMD01000071.1, read as the reverse complement.
AGGGCGAGAATGGCGATTAAATCTTCAAACTGGTCCGGATTAATCTTTTTAAGCAGATCGCGCATCCCCGCGGATTCCAGCTGAAACACCCCGGCGGTTACCGCCGAGCCTAAGAGCTGAAAAGTTTTGACATCGGAAAGCGGGATATTGTCAATATCTACTTCCACGCTGTGCCTACGCGCGATGATTTCAATGGTCCGCTGAATAACCGTGAGGGTGCGCAGGCCCAGAAAATCAATTTTTAAAAGCCCTATTTTCTCTAAGGCCTCCATGGAATAACCGGTAGTCACCACATCATCGCCGGATTTAAAAAGCGGCAGGTATTGGCTTAACTCCTGATCGGCTATTACCACTCCGGCGGCATGAATTGAGGCATGCCGGGTTAAACCTTCCAAATGCCTGGCAGTATCAATAAGCTGGGTTATCTGAGGGTCGCTTTTGTAGAGGCTGTCCAACTCCGGCTCCTGCTTTAAGGCGTCCTCTATGGTGATATTTAATTCCGCCGGAACTAACTTGGCGATTTTATCCACTTCAGCATAACTCACTCCCATAACCCGGCCCACATCCCGGATAGCCGCCCTGGCCAACATGGTCCCAAAGGTGATTATCTGGGCAACATTACTCTGGCCGTATTTTTTGCTGACATAATCTATAACCTCCTGGCGCCTTTCGTAACAGAAGTCAATATCAATGTCCGGCATGCTTACCCGCTCAGGATTCAGGAAACGCTCAAAAAGTAAACCATATTTCAAGGGATTAATGTCGGTTATGCCCAAAAGATAACTGACCAAGCTTCCCGCGGCTGAACCCCTTCCCGGCCCGACCGGAATGCCTTTAGTCCTGGCGTAATGGATAAAATCCCAGACAATCAAAAAATAACTGGTGAAGCCGACTTTTTTGATTATTTCCAGCTCATGCTCCAGGCGTTTTTGAATTTCGGAGTCTATCCCTTCTTTAAATCTCACCTTCAGGCCTTCATCGCAGAGTTTACGTAGAAATTCTTCTTTAGTCTGCCCTATGGGCACCTGATAATTAGGCAAGTGCAGTTTGTTAAAGGATAATTCCAGATTGCACATTTGCGCTATAGCTATGGTGTTGGTGATGGCCTCGGGCAATTCCTTAAAAAGCGTTTTCATCTCCTCGGCACTCTTAAAATAAAATTCATCAGTTTGAAAACGCATATGCTGGGGGTCGGACAGGGTGGTCTGGGTCTGAATGCACAATAGGGCCTCATGCGAGGCGGCCATCGGGCGGCTGAGGTAATGCACATCGTTAGTGGCTACGATAGGCAGGGATAATTCTTTGGCAATCCTTAACAGCCCTTGATTAGCCGCGGTTTGTTCCGCGAGGCGGTTTTCCTGAAGCTCTAAATAAAAATTGCCTTTTCCGAAAATCTGGGAGAAGTCATCAGCGCATTTAAGGGCTTGATTAAATTGGTTATTTTGGATAAGCCGGGGGATTTCTCCTTTTATACAGGCAGTCAGGCCGATGAGGCCTTTCGAATATTTACTCAAAACCTCTTTATCTATCCTGGGTTTATAATAAAATCCTTCCAAATAGCCAATGGACACCAGACGCATCAGGTTATGGTAACCTTCTTCATCTTTACAAAGAAGAATTAAATGATAAGAAGTATCCTGGATTTTGCCGGAGGTTTTATCCAAACGGCTCTGGGGAGCGATGTAAGTTTCACAGCCGATAATCGGCTTGATCCCGGAGGCCTGGGCCTGGGTATAAAATTCAATGGCCCCGAACATATTCCCATGGTCGGTAATAGCCACCGCCGGCATTTTATATTGATTAGTTAAATTGAAAAGCTTCTTCAGCTGGCAGGCGCCGTCAAGCAGGCTGTATTGGGTATGCAGATGCAGATGAACAAAATCGGAATGCGGCATTTGAGTCTATCGAGTCTATCGAGTTCTTTGAGTCTATTGAGTTCTTTGAGTTTAACTCAATAACTCTATAAGCTCAACAAACTCTATGAACTATGGTTATTCCCACTCAATGGTGGCCGGGGG
>DOMD01000030.1 GCA_003510525.1 Candidatus Omnitrophota bacterium | reverse complement strand
TCCTTAAGCCTAACCTTAAAATCATTTAATACCGCCGGCTCTCCGCTATAGCCGCGGGACAACATCGCCTGATACACATTCTCACTCAAGCGGTAAGAGCGCTGCCAAAGCCCGGCAATATTCCAGGCCACAATACGCTGGCCCCCGCGGTAGTGGATCCCCGCTCCGCAACGGCTTTTAACGGCAGTATAGGTATTCTCAATAATCTCAACAAAAAGATAAATATAGCGGTAACACATCCCGAAAGTCATCACAAAGACCTGGGGTATCTTAAAAACGCGCAAGACCTTGAGCAAGGCAAAATGCCTGGTGGTGATGCTTAAGAGAACGGCAAAAGACACGGAAGTTACCACCCGGGCCAGAAACAACCCTGCCCCGGATAATCCCTGGCGGGTGATGACAAGGCTGAACCCGGCGATCTTAAAAACAGCCAGCGGCTCCCCCGGAGTAAAGATACTGAATATCGCCGGTATCGCGACAAAGAGTGAAAACAAGGGGACAAACACCCAGGTCCGCTTTAAGAAAAACCCCAAGTTAATCCGGGAAGCTTTGGCCAAAATCAGGCAAAGCGCGTATAGGCATAATAAAACCGGTATTTTTTTAGTAAAGAGTATCTGGAGAATAAATAAAAGAAAGGTTACGCCCTTTATCCTGGGGTCCAAAGACTGCAAAAACCCCGGGCGCCAGGCATACTCATCCGCGAAGATAGACTCTTTCAAAAAAGATAACGCGCCCAGTATTGAACGCTCAATAAAATTATTATTTTTAAACATCACTTTATACATTTCAAGACGGCTTTATGACTTTAGCCGGCGTAATCATTGCAACCAGAGCCTTAATAATCCGATCAGGACCCCGCCGGCAATAAGCCATGTCGAATTAAGCCTGAATCTTGCCAAAAGAATAAGCGAAGCTATAGCAACTACAATCGTAAGCGGATCCACTAAAGAAGCCCGGGCCAATTGCCAAGTAACAGCCGCCATTAAGCCTAATGAAGCCGCGGTCACGCCGTCGAGCAACCCTCCGGCCCAAGGCGATGCCCGCAAACGGGGAATAAAAGGATTCGCGGCCGCCACAATAATGAAAGAAGGCAGAAATATTCCCACTGTTGCCAAAATAGCGCCCTTGACACCGCCTAGAATATAACCTATAAATGTAGCGCTTGTGAAAAAAGGCCCGGGAGTCACCTGCCCGATGGCGATGGCGTCTATCAATTGCTGATCCGTAATCCATCCTAAACGCGTCACAAAATCAGCTTTGAAATACGCCAGCAAGACAAAACCGCTTCCGTATAATATTGAGCCGATCTTCAAGAATGTAACAAACATCAGCGGCAAGCTGAACGATTTAACAGCCGCGACCGTTGCCCCGGATCCGGCGAAAGGTAAAAAAGCGCCCAACATGGAACGCTTATTTAAACGCGCGGCGTTCTTAATCAGCATTACCGCCAGCGCCCCGCCAAAAAGCAAGGCGATTTCATTTATACCAAGAAAAAATAGGCCGATAACGCCGAATCCCGCGAACGCTGTTGGCTTATCCTTGACCGCTTTTCGGCCCAACTGCCAAAGCGCCCAAAGGATAATCCCGATCACTACAGGTTTGATACCGTATAATATCCATTCAGCCTGCGGTGTAGTGCCATAACGGACATATACCCATGATAACACCAGAACAATAACTATCGCGGGAATAGCGAAACACGCCCCCGCGATAATCAAACCAGGCCAGCCTGCCCGCAGGAACCCTATGTGATTCGCCATCTCGGTTGAATTTGGCCCTGGAATCAATTGTGTCGCCCCGAGAAGATCAAGAAACTGCTGGTCGCTTACCCACTTGCGCCGCTTTACCACCTCATCATGCATCATGGCAATATGCGCGGCTGGCCCGCCAAAACTGATGATCCCCAGACGCAGGAACAACAGGGCAAGCTCTTTTAATCTTTGAGAATATGACGATTGGGTAATCATGACAATTTCTATAGAATCGGGGAACACATTACTTATTTCGCCTTTTTCCATCCGGCTTCTGCGAAGCCCCTGAATAAATTAGTATTGCGTCCCCCGATTCGGCGATTCGGCTAACCGCGCTCCGCCAGCGGCAGGCCAAGCTCTTGCCGAAGAAAATTCATGTCCAACTTGGGAAGATAATCCGGCTGGGAGCTGTCCATTTTTTCCATCCGGTTAATCAAAACCTCAAGCTGAAGCCGTCCTTCTTTTGTCTTCACCGCCTGCAGGGGCGTTTTATTGTTAAGCGCCGGAATTCTGGAAGAAATCCAATCCTTTAAATAATACTCCTTTTGCTTTTGCAACAGCTCTTTCCTGACCTCCGGATCAGAATGAATCCGGCGCTGCTCTTCCTCAAACTTACGAAGATCTTCTTGAGACGGTTGTGGCATAGCCGCAAAGTCCTTACTATCGATACGGTCAAAAACAACCATTTTCCCAAGGCCGATAGAAAGCTTGTTCTTGAGACGTAACGCCCGCTCTAACGAATTAACCTCTCCGACCAATTCATTTCCGCGAATAAAAACCTGGCCTAGAATAGTATTGTCCCACGACTTTATTCTACGGTTACCCTTCTTGAGCCATGTCCAACAACTTCCCTGCGCATCATACTCAAGGCCGCGCATCCCTGATAATTTGTCGCAAAGACCGGCTTCGGTGATAACTTTAAAAGTCACCAGAGAGAAACGCATCTTTTCCCCGTCTGTTGTACTAACGAAAGGTACTGTAACCCCACTTCTTGGTTTGACATCTGATTCGGCAACCGCGCCCGGAAAGCTTCTATGAAGATATTCCGCCCAGAAACCGATTCCAGCCTTAAACGCGTCACGCGGGATAACAAATTTGAGTGACCGCGTACTCGCATATTCTTTAAAATTCTTGATTAACATGTCCGTAATTTTTATGAAATCGCCCTTGGCCTCCGGCCCAAAGACAAACGGCTGGCCGAAATAATACGCGTCTTCTTGAGGACCGACAAAGCGCGCGTGCCATATCTGTTCCGGCCTTGCTTCCTCTTCGCACGTATCGCCTACGCGACGCGCTATCCACCGGCATCCGGTCACCAATTCTTCAAAAAGAATATCCTCTTTGCGTATCTCTTTAACCTGATAACAGGTCGCGTAACTATCCGAGAGCTCGCGAGCCGCCAACTTAACAACTTCCGGCATAGAATGAAAATCTTTCCCCTCCATCATTCGTTCGATGATTGTGCGCTGGTCAACGCCAAAACGGTTGTCAAGAACAAACCAATTTAGATAAAAGCTATCCGTCAGGCCGTGCTCTGCTCCAGGCTTAAACCTCTCTTCAAAGTCGCGGCATAGCCTCCTTAGCTCACTGCCGAATTCCGGGCTTGCCTTCAGTGTCTCGGCGAAAAACATCACGGCACGAAAAATATCAAAATAGAAGTCTATTTTTGTTCCTGTCTTAAAATCATCCGGCATGGGAGCAAAAAACTCTTGTTCTGCGGGCGTAAGATTAAGGCCGCAACACTTTTTGAATTTCTTTCCACTGCCGCAAGGACACGGGGAATTACGTTCTGGCTTGTTGTTCATTATACCCTCTCTCCTTCTTTCAAGAGATTTTGATTTCCTGTTCTTTCATAAAACCTTCTTCCAATCCTTTGGATTTTGTTTTCTACTTTATATGCTTAGGAGCCGCAATCCAAGGACACATTACTTATTTCGCCTTTTTCCATCCGGCTTCTGCGAAGCCCCTGAATAAATTAGTATTGCGTCCCCCGATTCGGCGATTCGGC
>DOMD01000044.1 GCA_003510525.1 Candidatus Omnitrophota bacterium | reverse complement strand
AAGCGGAACAAAACTAAATAACCGACAAGAACTCTTTTAAATTATACGCCCTGGAAGTTTTGGTAAGCGGGAAGGATTTATCAACAAGGGATATAACGCAACCGTCTCGCACAGATAATTTTTTGCCTTTACTCAAGCCGCGAAGCCGCTCTATTGAATTAACCATTCCGGAATTCGGAGTTTTGGTCAATTTAATCTCNNCGATAATAGTAAAGAGGCGGAGTTAATCCAAGGTTATAATAATGTTTTAACAGCTCCTGAACCACGAAATTTTCAAAAATAGCCCCCGCCTGAACGCCGCGCGTAAGAGCGATCTTTGATTTATTGCCTGTTAAATAATTTACCAATCCGATATCGGTAAAATATACTTTGGGTGATTTTACGATACGACTGCCTAAATTTTTTAGCTCCTTGCCTGACTTTAAGCTACTATACTCTGCCCTGGGACTCTTGCGCTAAATTATACGATAAGGGTTGCTAAATATTCCGCGGGAGACATGGCAGGAATAGGAGAATTTTTGTAATCTACAGGATCTCTGGTAATTATATAATCGGCTTGACATACTTCCGCGCAAGCCATTTGTATGTTATCTTCAAAATCTTTTGCTTCTAACTCAAAGGCTCTCTCAAAGGTTTTTTTATTAACTTCGACTACAGACAGTAATTCTAATAAATCCCGGATATAGCTAAGGGCTTTTCTATGACTGCCTTCTTTTTGGATAAAGTAGTAAATTGTAGCGCAAGAGATAGCGCTAATATATCCAACAGCTTTTTTTGTTTCTATGTGACTTAATATTTTCTGCGAGGATTTCAGGTGAGATTCTCTGGCCAGGGCTACATCTAAAATCATATTAATATCAATAAATAACTTACGCATTCAGATATTTTTGTTCAAGATGCTTTCTATAATCTTCCCGGGATGCTTTCTTGCCTTTAATAACTCCGCTCAGCCGGCTCACAATAGGAGTGGCGTCAAAAGAGGATTCTTCTATTTTTCTTAGACGAAGCAGATAATCCGAGAATAATTGGGACATGGATTCATTGTGTTTTCTGGCCCATTGCTTGCCAAAGCTTTTGGCATCGTTTCTTACCCACAAGGTTAATTTAGTTTTAGATAATGTAGTTTGCATTATTTGCTTCCTCCTTACGTATAAAGTATACCATTTATTACGTATAATGTCAAAACTATTTTAGAGGTGAACAGGATTTACTTTTAATCCAAAATTAAACGCAAATTTTCCCTTAACTTTACAATAGAAGGACTATCCAAAACTCCCAAACGTTTACGGAATCTGCTATTATCGATAGCGCGGACTTGATCACCCCTCAACTTTAACGCTTCAGACACAAAAAAATACAAGGCATTTTTACCCTTGCTTAATGCCCCAGCGCCAGGCCGATAAACTTATCAAGATGATCCGCCAGAAACATCGGGACATTAATAAGATTATTGTCTTTTTTAAGATTTCTTAGGGAAAATCTCACCCGGATCAACGGAGCATACTTTTGGTTGTACAAAGAGAAACTCTTGCCCCGCGTATTCTCATCCGATTTAACCTCTATGGGAATAATGTCGTTACCTCGCTGGATAGTAAAATCCACCTCGGCTGTGGCCCCCGAGGACCAGTATCTTGGCAGGCCTTCATACTGGGTCACCAGGCTTTGCAAGATATAATTCTCCGAAAGCGCCCCCTTAAACTCCAGGAATAATCTGTTCCCCTCGCCAAACGACACCGGATCAAGCAAGGCCAGCCGGCGCAAAAGCCCGACATCAGCCGCGTAGAGTTTAAACGCGCCCAAATCATCATAAGCCGATACAGGAAGGCTTGGCTTTGTATTCCGATATATTTTATGCCCCAATCCGGCATTGCAAAGCCAGGTTAAGGCATCTTCATATTCCCTTGCCCTCACCCCTTCTTTTACTGCCCTATACATAAACTTCTTATTCTCTCTTGAAAGCTGTGACGGAATCGAAGACCAGATCAACCCCAGCTTGGCAATATCTTTTATTTCCGCGTGTTTTGAAAAATCAAGCTCATACGCGTCCAATATATCCCGCAGTACTTTCTGGACCCGCGCGACATCCTTGTCTTCAGCCCAGGCACGCACCGATTCCGGCATGCCTCCGGTAATAAAATACATCTTTAATTTTTCATGCAACTGATTAAAGAAAATGTCAGGGACCGGATCCAGGCTATCAATATTATCAATATATTGAACAAGCTTTTCTTCTCCCAACGCCCATAAGAACTCCGTAAACGTCATCGGATACACCGGGAGGAACTCAATCTTCCCTACAGGAAACGACTCGCGCCTGGATACCCTGACCCCCAAAAGCGACCCCGTGCAGGCAATATGATACTCCGGAGCGTTTTCGCGGAAATATTTCAACGTGTTAAGCGCCGCGGGACATTCCTGAATCTCATCAAAAATGACAAGTGTCCTTCCAGGATGAATTGGAGCGCCATTGATCAAAGCAAGATTTTGCAGGATCCTTGAAACATCTTTGGTGGTCTCAAAATATTGCTTTAATTCACCCTGCTCATCAAAATTAAAATAAGCCGTATTTTCGTAATATTTCTCACCAAATTCCTTTAATAACCATGTCTTGCCAACCTGGCGAACACCTTTTAACATAAGCGGTTTTCTTTGCTCCGATTTTTTCCACAGAATTAATTGATTTAATAGTAATCGCCGCATATCGGGTCACCCTTTTGGTTATTATTATGTGCTATAAATCACATTTATCTAACCAAAGCATACCACAAACACAAAAAAATGCAAGGTATTTTTTAGCTCCTTGCTTGACTTTAAGCTACTATACTCTGCCCTGGGATTTACTTTTAATCCAAAATTAAACGCAAATTTTCCCTTAACTT
>DOMD01000023.1 GCA_003510525.1 Candidatus Omnitrophota bacterium | reverse complement strand
AAGGAAACTAATCTCCGCGTCAACTTTATTCTGGGACCTGTAGTTTTCCTGGCTTCTCATCAACTCTCTGGTTACCTGCTTAAGGATTTTTGACAGGCGCCGGGGTGTGGTAAATGCTTGGTTGTGAAAGATAGTAAGCAAAACCTGGTCGCCTAAATGGTCCAAGAAGACTATTCTTTTTTTATCGCTAACTATGTTATTGGTTTTCAGGAATTCTCTTAAGGCTATTCCGTAGGGAACCGCGAGCCGGACATTTTCGAATCCAAGGCATTTATAGACCTCATTAATCTTAGGTTTTTCAACAGCGATAACCTGGAATAAATTTTCTCCTATTCTCTCTGACTGGGTCAGGTATTCGCCTGTAAAGCTTGAAGCGATAACTTCATCTTTTTTGGAAGGGGATTTTTCCGGGGCAGCGACTTGTTTCTGCAGGGTGTCTATAACCGCGACCGCGGCATCTTTAGGCAAGCCTCCAAAAACGTCGCGCATCTTATCCTTGGATACGATGCCGGTCTTGCCNNATATTTTAGGGGTTATGAAAATTACCAGTTCTGTCCGCGTATGGGCTTTGCTTTTATATTCAAAGAATCTTCCTATTAACGGCAGATCGCGCAGGAGCGGTATACCGCTTTCGCTTTTATTGTCATTCGTGGTAATCAAGCCGCCTACCGCGATGGTTTCGTTGTCCTTAATCTTAACTAAGGTATGCATGGACTTGGTAGACGTCTTGGGCGCTTCAATGGTCGTGCCCTGGCCCATATTAATACTTCTTATTTGCTCCAAGGTTGTTACTACCGGAGTAAGCTGCACCAGGATTTCGCTATCTAATATGCTTGCCATAAGCCGCAAAGATACTCCTTCCTGAACCTGGTCAGTAGTCGCGCTTGTGGCAGCTAATCCGGCCTGCGTAGTAGTTGTGGTGGTATTGGCAACATAGCTGGTTACCGTACCCACCTGAACCATGGCTGCCTGGTTATTAAGAAGCATTATCTTGGGCTGTGAAACTACCTCAACACGGCCTTGCGACTGAAGCGCTTTGATGAGCGCGCTTAATCCGCTTGAGCCCGTGCCAGAGCCATCCGTAGCGGCCAAAGTAAAGAGGCTGGGAGAAACAAGGTTCTGCGCGGCAAAATTAGAAGATAAGCTCAACTGCTTTATGCCGCCTAAGTTCTTATAAATAGCGTCCCAGTCTATGCCGTAGGTGTTTTCGCGGGATAAGGTGACCTCCAGGATTTTTACCTCAACCAGGATCTGTTTGTTGGTCTCAACGTTGACAAGGTCAATATAACTGGCTATTTTATCCAGGACTTGCGGGCTGGCTGTCACCGTAACCAGGCCCGCAAGTTTGTTAAATGAGTATTTGCCGGCAGGCAAAATCATCTTGGCCAGATTCAGGTCTACATCCTTCCAGAAGGAAAGAGAGTCTTCCTTACTTTCCACGAAAACCCTTGCCCCTACCTTTATGTTCATGTTGGAATTATTACTGCTGCTAGAAGATGCGGCCGCTTGATCCGGCTTGGTCCAAGATTCATTGCTGATGGTGTCGCTAAAGGCCTGGGTATTGGGCGGCAAGTTAAGCTTAAAGGCGCGCGTCTCCTGGGATAGGATGACCAAATCATTATCCTTTACCTTAAAACCGTAAGCTAAAGGAAAAAGCATGGTATTTAATGCCCGCCATATAGGCACATCCTGCGCGTCAAGCGACACATTGACATTTGAATCAACCTCGGGGTCATATATAACGTTGTATCCGGTCAGCTCGCCAATTTTAGCAATAAGCGTTCTTAAATTTACGCCGGATGAGCGCAAGGTAATCTTTTTGTCAAAGACTGCCGGCAGTTCTGATTTAGGGCTTTCTGCTTTAGGCTTAGGCAGTTCATCTTTAGCTTTATTTTCTTTAAGCAGGCTTGCCTCCGGTCTTATTGCCTCTTTCCATTCATCAATGAGAATCTTTGCCCTGGTCTCCTGGTTTAACGCAAGTAAAAGCTTCGGGCAGAACAGTAATATCCCTGACACTAAAATCAAGATAATTAAACGCATAATCCTCTCCTCCTTCTTTGTGTTTTGGTTCTTTTTTCCCTTGGGGGCAATTTATCGGATAACCTGGTTTATTCCTCCATTCGGCAGGCGTAATCACCACCGGCTCATTATGCTCCGGGATAAATACGCCGTTCTCAATATGGGCCGGAATTTGAACGTTTTGCACAACCGGGCTTGACCAGTAAAANNATCAGAAACTTTTTAATGTAATCCATACGGACGCTCCTTCGCGCAAACTTCCAGCGCTTCTAAATAGTTACCTTCAAATTGCCGCACTTTATTCTCCAGATATTCATTGTCTTTGGCGTCGCTGGTTGCCACCCAATAAAGAAACGGATCAGGCACCAGCCTGATTACGCCGCGGGATGAATCAGAGATTAAAAGTGCCTCGGAAAACTTTCCTTTCTGGGTCTCCACTGACTTTAAGAGCTCTATTTCCTTATCCGTTAAAGAGGCAAAGGCCTTGAGGGAATCAACGACATTGGGCTCCTGCTTTAAGAAAACCTTGTTTGCGGCATTTGCCTGGATGGCAATACCGCAGTCTCCCCCTACCAGATCAGTTATCTCCTGGGTTATGGCCACAGCTGAACAGCGGTATTTCCGGTAGGTCTTAAAGGAATTGGTGATAAATTCAGCGGTGTTTTTTAAACGCAGCAGGCTCCAGGCCTCATCTATCAGCAGGAATTTGCGCTTGGGCTTCATTTCAGCTGATGAAACAAAATTGGTGATAAAATACATGATGTTCAATAAGACCACAAGCTGTAAATCGGAATGAGCGCTTAGATTCCCCAATTCAAATACTGTGAACTTAGTATCCATCTTAAACTGATTTTTGCCGTCAAAGAACCTGCCGTATGATCCTTCTCTGGTAAAAGGCGTAAGTTTTAAAGCAAGTTTTAATCCAATGCTCTCACCTAGTCCCAGTTTTCTGTTACAGGCATGGCTTTTGAGTTTATCCACTACATCAGATAAAACCACCTCCTCATCTTTATTTTTTCTCTCCTCATAAGCGGCAAGAATCGCCTTTTGCAGAACGCCTTCCTGCTCCCTGAACAACCGCTCTCTTTCATCGCCGCCGGAGCACATCTCGGATAATACGGTGACCAGAAATGCCAAATGTTCGGCATCCGGCTCTTTTAAGAAAGGATTAATAGTAACCGGGTCATTTAGCTCAAACCTGATATACCGGCCTCCTAAGATTTGGCAGAGCTTCCGGTAAGAATCTCCTTTATCCAGGACAAAAAAGTGGGAGTCGAGCCGGGCGTTCTGCAGAATAAAGTCATTCACAAAAAAACTCTTACCCGCTCCTGATGCCCCGATAATAATAGCGTGCGGATTGGTATTGGAGTCAAAAAAATCCCAATTAACCAATTCGCCTCTTCTATTCAGATATACTTGCGCGGGAGTAGAAGTTCCCTTGACTGAGCCGTATAAAGGAAGCATATCGCTTAAGTTAGAAGAGATCATGCGCCTGGTGCGCTTGATAAACTTCTCATAAGAGTGGTCAAAACACAAAGGCAGACAGGATAAAAAGAGCGAAGCGCCGATAATCTCTTCTTTTAAGCCCTCGCAGCCCATACGCGATAACATGTTTAAGGTGTTAGCAATGGAGCTCTCGCATTTGTCTTTTGAGCTTTCCGAAATAATAAAATGAATCCGGGGATAGATTATCTTATGGCCTGAGCTGAAGGTCTCTCTAATAACAGAATCAAGCTCTTCTTTTTTCTCAGAGGCCTCAATTGACTTATCGCCGAAGTAAGTAGAACGCTGCATAAAGGCAAAGGCCTTCTGCATCTTTATTCTTCTTATCGCTTCTTCCTGCTTTGGTATATAAAAGTTAATCACCATAATGAAATCTTTTAATAAATCCAGCATAGAAAAGCGCGTTCCCCGGGCAAGTTCCGCGGTAAACATGCCGGTTTCCGTAGCAAGAGGCAGCTCCTTTAAGGTAACCACCCTGCACAGTTGACCTTCAAATTCAAAACCCTCTAAAGAGGCCTTCGGGCAATTGTATAAAAGCTGGCCGGTTAAGGATTCGCCTTCCCTGAATACGGGCATAGGCAGGGCATTGGCGCGTTGAGGATTCAGTAATTTATAAAGCAGGCGGTGCAGCTCTTTTTCCTTAAGTTTACTGTATCTTATTTCGCACGCCTTAAATACCCCTTCCACCACATCGGAGAACCTGGCAATACTCTGGCAATCCACCAAGAAGCCAGTTGATATTTTTTCCCCAATACTATTCTTCCCGCTAAAATAAAACCGCAATTTATCACTCCATGTGTCTAATACACCCGAAGGAAAATAGCGCAGGGTAAAAAAACAGCGTATTCTTTTTGACGCATACGGGCCGGTATGCTGTTCGAAAAATCCGGCCTTTCCTGAATTCAGGTGCTCGAGTCTGGCTTTAGCGGCTCCTCTTACTATCTCATTATCCAAGGCCTGGGAAAAATCCGTATAGCTTTGGAGCCGGTCGTTTAAATCTTCATCGCAGATAAGAATAAACTGGCAGCTCACCAGGCCTTCCGGAAGCCGGATAATGATGCCCTCAATCATCTGAGCCAACTGCTCTAAATAAGCGCCGGATTTGGTTTCGCTTTCAATTAAGGAAATTTCCCAGGCCTGTCCCAGGCTTCCGTCTTTGAGCACGAAGAAACCGTTCTCATAGCTAAAATAAGGCAGGAGCTCGGTAAAGGACATGCCTTCATCGAGAAATGATTCCAGGGTTTGCTTCTTCATCATTTTTTACTAGTTTCCTTATAAGGGACTATCAAGGGAATCCTGGCGTTGCCTTTTTCTTGCGTATCAATAAACCAGCGCGGCTCTTTTACCATGATATAGACCCAGTGTCCGCTGACTAAGACTTCGGATGAATATTTTGATTTATGCGCCGGCAGCCATACCAACCTGACATCCGCCGGCTCAACCACCGGAACATAAGGCTTGACGTAGCCAAAGGCTTTATTTACTTTTAAGTTTTCCTTTATATAGTTAACCGCGTCAGCCGTGCCGCTGGATACAGCTTCCAGGTATACGTCCATTACTTTGTTTGGGCTGTCTTTAACTAACCCTTTAGACGCGGCGCATCCGTTAGTAATCAATAGAACCAAAATTATCGCGAGGTGCTTCAAGGCCTTCAATTTGCACTCCTTTCTGGATAACCAAGACAGCTTTTTTACCTGCCTCAATTTTTACCGCGGGGATCATGGCTTCTAATTGTTTCTGGTAATAACTGGACATCCCTTGCGCGCTATTAGCCAGTCCGGAAAACATGGAATAGCTTCCGGTGTTTCCGGTAACGTTTTTAGAGGTTTGGCCGTAGGCGCCGGTAACGGTTGAGGTCTCTGCTTGGGAGAGCGCCTCAGAGCCTCCTGCCAGGAATCCGGAAAGAAAATCTAAGCTAAGCTGTCTTCCGGTATTGTAAATAAGCTCACCCTGTATACCTAAGCGTCCGTCACTATCAGCTAAATAACCCAAATTCGCCTCGTGTTCAAAAACCTTTCCATCCGGCAATA
>DOMD01000004.1:30415-40477 GCA_003510525.1 Candidatus Omnitrophota bacterium | reverse complement strand
TGATAGGAGAAGTATCTTAGGTTGATGGGGCGGAAGCGGTCTATGGCGGTGAGGCTGGCCCCTGAGTTGAGATAATTCGAGAGGTTGAGGGTAGCGGTGTAGGCACTTCGACTAAGCTCAGTGCTAGCAAAGACGGTTTGCTGGAGTCCGAAGCTTAGGGTTAAGGTTAAAGAAATGAGTTTACGCAACATAATGAATATAAAATCTGTTTATTGTTAGTATTTATAAATTATTAATAAAAGTATAACATATAAACTTATTTTGTCAAGGGGGTTTTTTAAAAATTATACTGCGAACCGCGAATTTTATCTAAATTTNNTGGAAAATCCCTAACTCTAAGGCATGCAGGGCCAAGCGGGGAAAATCCGGCTGTGCCGCTGTTCCATACTTGGAATCGCCTAATATAGGATGGCCTAAATGCGCCAGATGCACCCGTAACTGATGCGTCCTTCCGGTTTGAGGATTTAATTCTAACAAAGTGGCATAATCATCAAAACGCCTCAAGACCTTGTAATTAGTTACCGCCGGCCTGGCATTAACAAAGCTGACTGCCTGACGCTTAAAATCCCTCTTATGCCGGCCAATAGGCAAGTCAATTATCCCTTCATCGCACTCCACCTTGCCCTTGACAATGGCGATATATTTCTTTTTTATGCGGTGGGTTGAAAATTGTTTGATCAGCTTAAGATGCGCCAGGTTATTCTTGGCCACCACCATTACCCCGGAGGTTCCCTTATCCAGGCGGTGAACTATGCCCGGTCGCTGGGGGTTAACAGCGGACAGATTTCTGGTATGGGCCAATANNATATCATCGTCTTCGTAGATTACCTTCAACTTTATATCTTCGGGATTTATCTGATGAGCGGCACTTTCAGGAACTGTAACCTGAATAGTATCGCTAAGATTAAGCTTCTGATTGGGCTTAACCGCCCGGCCATTTAAAAGAATATCTTTATTAAGGATGAGGCGTTGAATAAAGGTGCGGGAATGGTTGTCTTTGAGTTTATCGGTCAAAAACACATCAATCCGCTTACCTAAGTCTTCCTGGGAAACCGTAAAGTTGTAAACCATAAAATTACCGCGCTAATGAAAATAACTATGCTGATTAACTGAAATATGGTCAAGCCGAAAAAGTTTCGCGCTGAGTCATCGCGCAGGAATTCCGCCAGGAAGCGCTCCAGCGAGGAAAAAAGCAGATAATAGACCACGATAGAGCCTGGCCGATGCGGCCTTTCTTCTAAAAACCTTAGAATTATAAAGATGGCCAGAAGGTCAATAGAAGAAATTAGCTGGGCCGGGATAAGGCGCTCATAATGCTGCGGAAAATATACCCCCCAGGAAACCGGCCTTCCGTAACAACATCCGTTTAAAAAACAGCCTATTCTTCCGATAGAATGGGCTAAAGCGATAAATGGCGCGGCTAAATCCAGAGTCTTAAGTATGGGAGCGTTATTACGCTTCAAATAAAAAACCGCGGATAATAACCCGGCGATAAATCCTCCATACCAAACTAACCCGCCATGCCAAAGCTTAAATATCTCTAAGGGATCCTTTAAGAAAAAATCAAGGTTCAGGAGAACATACATAAGCCGGCCGCCCAGGATCCCTCCGCTTAAAGCCCAAAAGGATAAGTTCCAGAAAAAATCCCGGCCTAAACCCAAGACATAACCACGTCTGGCTAATAAGGACACCGAAACCCAAAACGCCAAAGCCACCATCAGCCCGTAGCTATAGATCTGGAGAAAACCGAACTTAAAGAGAATGGGATACATTTCGAGTTTATTGAGTTTATTGAGTTCTTAACTCTATAAACTCAACTTGTATGAGATTTATGAACTAATAGATCTATGGCTAACAAGAAAACCCCGATGGTGATGGCGGAATCAGCCAGATTAAAAACCGGCCAGACGCGAAAATCCAGAAAATCGACGATATAGCCTAAGCGCAGGCGGTCTAAAAGATTTCCCAGCGCCCCTCCCAAAATCAGATATAAAGCCAGCCGCTTTTTAAAAACATAACTGTGTTTATTTAAAAAATAATCCCGGAAAATAAAAGAAATTATGCCTAAAGAGAAGATAATTAAAAGGCTGTTTTTGCCCCGGAATAAACCGAATACGCTTCCGGTATTATAGACTAAGGAAAGGTGGAATATATCCTTAAATACGGGGACGGACTGGCCTAAGGATAAGCCGCGGCAGATATAAAACTTGCTCAGTTGATCAAGGATAAAGGTTGCAACTAACACACACCATAACATATAGATATATGGATTTACCCAAACCCGATTTATGGTGAGCGAAGTCGAACCACAGGCGTATTTTTGGGTTTAGACCTTTCCTGAATAGAAGGAAAAGTCTATCCTTCTGGATTAGCGGGATTTTTCCTGAACTTCCTGGCATTTGAGACAACAGGCGGCAAAAGGAATGGCTTTAAGCCGGGTCTTAGAAATCGGCTTACCGCATTCCTGACAGGCGCCAAATTTTCCCTCTTCCATTTTTTTTAAGGCATCATTAATCTGCGCGAGTAAATCCCGGTCATTAGAGGCCAACCCTAAAGAAAATTCCCTATCGTAAGAATCAGTAGCCAAATCAGCCATGTGCAGAGTATATCCTGAAATATCTCCGGTGGCCTCTTTCGGGGATTTTTTTAAGGTGTCCTCAGAAATATGCTTGATATCGTCGCTTATCCTTTCTTTAATCTTCAACAAAATCTGACGGTACTTCTGCGTTTCTTTCTTGAGCATCTTGGCCATAATAATTATCCTCCATTAAGTAGGGGCTGTTCGCGAACCGCCCCTACGAACTTAACGCCCTCACGCATTTAGGGCAGATATCCGGATACCTATCGCTCTCTCCGATTCTTGCGGAGTAATTCCAGCAGCGCGGGCATTTACTTCCGGGGGCCTTAGAAATATCAATACGCGGCTCTCCCGTGGATATCTCCTCTAAAGAAACCACCGATACTATAAAAACCTCAGGCAACACTTCCTTAAAATCTCTCAAGAAGGCGCTGTCCGAATTCATTCCGATAGTTACTTTTGCCTCCAGAGAACTCCCGATTTCTCCGCCGGCTCTTTTCTCCTCCAACAACTTTAATACCTTGGTTCTGAATTGGATAAGATTATACCACTTATTTTCCAATTCGGTATCAATATATTTAGTATTCGCCTGGGGCCAATCTGCTAAATGCGCGCTTTCGATATTTTGGTCTTTGGCCAGATACTGCCAAACCTCCTCAGCGGTAAAGGGCAGTATCGGAGCGATAATCCTCACCAGGATCGTAAGGCTCTCCCACATCACCGTCTGAGCCGAACGCCTCTCCAATCCATCTTTCTTAAAGGTATACAACCGGTCTTTTAGAATATCCAGATAAAAATTAGACATCTGGAGGATGCAAAATTGATGCACCTCCTGATATATCCGATAGAATTCAAATTCTTCGTAATGTCTGGTAACTTTATTCAGTAAGGTATAAAGAACAGAAAGGCTATAACGGTCTATCTCCAGCATATCTTTGTAATCAACCCTGTCATTAGCCTGAGAAAAATCCGATAAATTCCCCAAAAGAAACCTGATGGTGTTGCGAATTTTGCGGTAGGCCTCACTCAAACGCGAGAGGATATCCGGCGAAACACGCACATCCTCACTATAATTGCTGGAGGCAGCCCAAAGCCTTAAAATGTCCGCGCCGGAGGCGTTGATTATTTCCTGGGGCGAAATAACATTACCTGTGGATTTGGACATCTTTCTCCCGGCGCCATCAACCACAAAACCGTGGGTAAGCACAGATTTAAAAGGCGGCCTTTCTTCCAGGGCCATAGCCGTAATCAAGGAGGCCTGAAACCATCCCCGGTGCTGGTCCGAACCTTCCAAATAGAGCGAGGCCGGAAATTCCATATCCGCGCTACTCATCAGCACTGCCCGGTGGCTTACCCCGGAATCAAACCAGACATCCAATATATCCTCCCCCCGGGCCCACTTAACGCCCTGGCAATGAGGACAGCTAAAGTTTGGCGGCAGGAATGTCTCGAGCGTCTCTTTAAACCAGGCATCGCTTCCCTGCTCTAAAACCTTATCGGCAAAATTATCCACTATCTCCGGAACAAGCACTTCTTCGTTACAGCCTACACAGCGCGCCGCCGGAATCGGCACCCCCCAATAGCGCTGGCGGGATAAACACCAATCCGGACGCGATTCCACCATTGCCTTTATCCTTAAACGCCCGGCTTCAGGAATAAAATCAACCTGGCCGCTGATTGCCTCAAGCACCTTCTTTCTTAAACCATTATGTTCAATATTCAGAAACCACTGCCGGACGGCCCTAAAGATAATAGGATTCTTACAACGCCAGCAGTGAGGATAGGAATGTTGTTTTTGATTAAAGGCCAAAAGGCTGCCCAAAGAATCCAATTTTTCAATAATCATCCGGTTTGCCGCGAACACATCCTGCCCCTTAAACTCAGGGACGCTCTCATCAAACCTGCCTTTTTTATCCACCGGCATAATTATGGGAAGGTTGTATTTCAGGCCGGCAAAATAATCCTCCTGGCCGTGGCCAGGGGCAATATGCACCAGGCCGCTTCCTTCTTCTTTAGAGACATAATCCGCCAGGACCACTTTTCTTGCCATACCGTCTTTTAATAAAGGATGCTCATAAGATAAACCCTCTAAATCCTTGCCCCGGAAGAGCTTTTCTATCTTAATTCCCGTATCAACTAAATCAAGCTCTTTAAAGGCACTGCTTAATAAATCCTGGGCGATTATCAAATCTCCCTTTTCCGTTTTAACCAGCGCGTATTCTAAATCCGGATGCGCGGCCAGCGCGGCATTTCCGTATAAAGTCCAGGGAGTGGTAGTCCAGATTACCAAATAAGTATCAGAGGTACTTAAAGCGAGTTTTCCGGAATCAATGAGTTTAAATTTAACATATATGGAAGGGGAAGTTTTATCTTCGTATTCAACCTCGGCCTCGGCCAAAGCGGTTTCACAGCTTACGCACCAGTTTACCGGCTTAAGGCCGCGATAGATGAATCCTTTTTTTACCAATGCCCCCAGGGCCCTGACTATTTCATATTCGTATTTTTTATCCAGGGTAAGATAGGGATTGTCCCAATCAGCGAATATGCCCAAACGCTTGAACTCTTCCTTCTGCAAATTGACAAATTTCAAGGCGTAAGCGCCGGCCTTTGACCTGAAATCCAGCTGAGAAATCTGCTCCTTATTGATATTCAACTCTTTAAACAGCTGATGCTCCACCGGAAGGCCGTGGCAGTCCCATCCGGGGATATAGGGGCTGTCAAAGCCCCGCATAGTCTTAAAGCGGATAATTATATCTTTGAGTATTTTGTTTAAGCCGTGGCCGATATGAATATTGCCGTTGGCATAAGGAGGGCCGTCGTGAAGCACATATTTCTGCCGGCCCAGGCATTTAGAGCGAATCTTGGCGTATATATTCTCCTTGCGCCAAAATTCTAAAATCTTCGGCTCATTTTGAGGCAGATTCGCCTTCATCGAGAAATTAGTCGCCGGAAGATTTAAGGTAGGTTTATAATCCATTTTTTATACACTGCTAAACCGCAAAGAAGACGCGAAAGAGCAAAATTTTTATGGAAATTCTTCGCGTCTTTGCGGGTTTTATTTTGCGATTTTGCGGTGTTATTATAAATATTTCCCGATAATTATCTTTAAATCCTCTTTTACTTTCCTGGGGATTAATTTTTTATCGGTAACAATGGCGTATTTCAAGGCCTCCTGACAGGAACAGCTATTTTTATCTTCCAGGGCCGGAATTAATCTTTTAAGGATATTTTTGGCGTTCTGAATATTCTTGGACAAATTAGACATCACCATTTCCACGGTAACGGTTTCGGCGGATTCATACCAACAGTCATAATCAGTAACCGCGGCTAAAGTGCAGTAACATATCTCGGCCTCCCGGGCCAGTTTTGCCTCAGCCATATTGGTCATCCCGATAATATCCATTCCCCAGGCCCGGTAAAGATTAGACTCGGCCTTGGTAGAAAATGCCGGGCCTTCCATATTCAGGTAGGTCCCGCCCAAATGAACCCTGGAGCCGATTTTCCCGGCTGATGCGTACACAGCTTCACACAGCTTCGCGCAGACCGGCTCGGCAAAACCAATATGGGCCACAATCCCTTTTTCAAAGAAGCTCATCTTGCGGCCCTGGTTAGTCCTGTCCACGAATTGATCCGGAATCACAAAATCTAACGGCCTTAATTCTTTCTTTAACGAGCCGCAGGCAGATACGGAAATTATCCTATCCACACCCAGTTTTTTCATTCCGTAGATATTGGCCCGGAAGTTGATTTCCGAAGGGCTGAGGCGATGGCCCAGGCCATGGCGGGGCAGAAAAACCACCTTCCTTCCTTCAAGCTCACCGGTGATATATTTATCGGATGGCGCGCCAAAAGGAGTGGCGACTGCCACCGGCTTGACCTTTTTTAGGCCCTCTATTTTATATAAACCGCTTCCTCCGATAATTCCGATTTTTCCCATTTCTCAATCCTTTCCAAAAAATAGCCGCCGGCCTTTTACTGGCGAAGAGACAGCTCATCAGCCCGGGCCTTAGCGGCTTTCACCGCCTCAGCAAGACTGCCTCCGCCATCCAAAACCCTTAAGGCCGCCTGAGTTGTGCCGCCTTTAGAAGCCACCTGCTTGATCAGCTCACCCGGGGCGATCTTGGTTTTCTTGAGGAAACTAACTGTGCCGGAAAATACGGCCTCGGTTAAAACCTTGGCCTGTCCGAAAGTAAAACCAACCCCCTGGGCTGATTTCTGAAAATCATTTAAAAAAAGGCTTTTCTTCTCCTGGGGAATTCTATTTATATTGACGCGCTCGGATTCAAGATACCTTAAGACATACGCCGGCCCGCTCCCGGAAACAGCGGTGGCGGAATTCATCAGCTCCTCTTTTATTCTTACGGTTTTACCCAAATAAGTAAAAAGCGTGTCAGCCAATTCCAGGTCTTTTTTAGAAGCCAGCCCGCTTCTGGACAAACAGCTTATCCCCTGAGCAATCTTTGCCGGCATATTCGGCATCACCCGGATCACCCGGGCTCCCCGGCCTAATGCTTTCTCAATATGGTTAGTGGTTATCCCGGCGGCAATGGAAATAACTAATTTCGTTCCTATCCAATCTTTTATTTCAGCCAAGACTCCCGCGAAATCCTGAGGCTTTACCGCCAGTATCAGCGCGTCAGAGCATTTTACTAAGCCCGGGATATCCCGGGCTGTTTCTATCCGGGAGAGATTTCTGGTCTTGCGAGCATCCTTATCAAATGCATACACCTTATACGCTGACTTAATACGCTCGGCCAGGCTTGAGCCCATATTACCAAATCCGATTATCCCGATGTTTTTATTCATTTTAGCCCTCTCCCGCTTCAAAATGTAAATTTAGGAAGCGGGCCTCCCGCCTGATGCTAAGACTATGGACGGGAAAATATCGCCCGGCCCAATCTTATCATATTCGCGCCTTCTTCAATGGCCACGGAAAAATCACCGGACATACCCATTGATACTATCGGTCTCCGGTCTCCGGCCTCTAATCTCCAGTCAATCTTCTCGGATAATTCTCTTAACATCTTAAAATAGGGGCGGGAGGTTTCCGGATTATCCGTAAAAGGGGCTATGGTCATCAAGCCTTTTACCTCAAGGTGAGGCAAACAAGAAATTTCCTTAAAAACCTCCGGTATTTCTTGGGGTTTAAGGCCGAACTTGCTCTCTTCCGGGGAGGTCTGGACTTCAAGCAAGATGTCCTGTTGCTTATTAATCTTACCCGCTTCCTTAGAAATGGCTTGCGCCAGGCGCGGGCTGTCCACAGACTGGATTAAATCAAAAATCCTTACCGCTTCCTTTACCTTATTAGTCTGCAGATGGCCAATCATATGCCACTTTAAGCGCGGGGCGTATCGCGGGTGAGACAACGCGTTATATTTTACCAACGCCTCCTGAACTCTGTTTTCACCGATGCCCGCTATGCCTTGGGCGATAACTTCTTTTATCTGCTCGACGGTTCTGCCCTTGGTTACCGCGACAATAGTAATTTCCCTCCGGCTTTCCCCTGTGGCAGCGCGAAGCGCGGATACAACCTGCCTGATTCTATCTATATTCCGGCCTATTCTCTCATCTATCAATTATAATCACCTGGTGGAATTATATCTCTTTTTTAAGCTTTTGCAAGGTATTTTACAGCAGTTCTTCAATTGCCTTAAGCAGGTCCTGGGGCGGGGCATCTTTGAGAATAAACTTACTGGCTAAGTGGGCGTATTGGGAGTCGGCGTAGCGGTGGAACGCGGTATAGATTATAATCTTGATTTCGGGGCGCAGACATTTAAGGCAGTCAAATACCTCAATGCCGTCTTTTTCCGGCATCATTAAATCCAATATGATAATATCCGGTTGGCTGGTTTTTAAGTAGGCTATCAACTCATAGCCGTTTTTTACCGTATCCACCACATAAGCGTGTTCGGTTAAGATATCCCTAAGGGTAAGACGGATATTAGCGTTATCATCAGCGATAACAATACGGATTTTCGCGTTCATAATTAGTTTTAGCGCCCGGAGGGGCAGACTTTCCCATTCTTAAAGGAAAGGTCATTCAACACTTCCAAAAAAGCCTTGACTATTTCCGGATCAAACTGCGTGCCGGAACCTTCCCGGATAATCTTAATTGCCTCATTCCTGCCGTAGGCTTTGCGGTAGGGCCGGTCGGAAATTAAAGCCTGATACACATCCGCGATGGCGATAATCCTTGCCCCTAAAGGTATCTCTTTTCCCCTGATGCCCGCGGAATATCCGAAGCCGTCAAACCTTTCATGATGATAAAGAATCATCGGAACCACCTCTTTTAGGAAATGGATATCCCGGACAATCTCCGCTCCTATCAGGGGATGATTCTTTATCTTTTCGTATTCTTTAGAGGTGAGTTTTCCTCTCTTATGCAGTATCTTATCCGGAATTCCGATTTTTCCTAAATCGTGAAGCATTGCCGCGTATTGAAGATATTCTATGCCATCGGAAGAAAGATTAAGTTTTTTGCCCAGCGCGGTAGCTATGGAAACCATATTTTCCGAATGCTTAGAGGTTGAATAGTCTTTAGCCTCAACCGCCTTGGCAAAGGCAAAAATAGACTCCAGAAGCATCTGGTTGGCCCGGCCTTTCATTTTAGAAAGCTTTCGTTTGAGTTTTTCCACATTCTCTTTTCCTCCGTCTTTAATAATATCTTTTATTTCTCTGCCGGAGACATTCTTAAAGGCCAACAGCCGGTTTCCTCCCTGTTCTTTCGCCTCATTTAGGGTCTTGTCCGCCGCGTCCAGAAGCTCGGAAGAACTACCGATGTCGTCTTCGGGGAAGCTGGAAAGGCCCATACTGATTTTAAGCCTTATTCTCTTGCCCGCGCGGTCAAGAACACGCTCCCTAAGCATATTAAGAAGGCGCTCTCCAAAGATTAACGCTCCTTCTTTATAGGTATCCGGCATAAGTATCACAAACTCTTCTCCGCCGTAGCGGACTAAGATATCATTGCTACGCGAGCAATTTTTTAAATAACCGGCAAACTCTTTCAGGATAGAATCTCCGTAATGGTGTCCGTAGACCTCATTAATAGACTTAAAATAATCTATATCCAGCATTATCACCGATAAAGGCAGGACATATCTTTTGGCCCGCTTAAACTCAGACGATAACCTTTCCATAAGATATCTATAATTATATAATCCGGTCTGGGAATCCTTCAGGCTTAATTTTTTTAATTTGGATATCAGGCTCTTATTCTCCAGGGAAATCCTCTGGACACCAAGGGCCTTTTTTATCATAATTTTGGCCTCATCCATATTCAGCGGCTTCTGCAAGTAGCCAAACGCGCCGTCGCCGATAGCCGAAAGGGCGGTATCTAAAGAGGCATAAGCCGTGAATATAATCACCATCGTATCCCGGCTTACATCCTTTATCTCTCGCAATAAATCCAGGCCGCTTCCTTCATTGAGCCTAAGGTCAGCCAGGGCTAAATGATAAAACCTTTGGGAAATATTTTTCCTGGCTTC
>DOMD01000004.1:18417-30386 GCA_003510525.1 Candidatus Omnitrophota bacterium | reverse complement strand
GAAGTTCCTTTTCCGTAATCGCTTTTTACGGCAATAGAGCCCTGATGGGCTTCAATAATCAGCTTAGCCGTAGCCAGGCCCAAGCCTATTCCTCTGGCCTTGGTGGAGAAAAACGGCTCAAAAAGCTTTTTTTGGTCCTCTTCCTTAATTCCCGCTCCGGTATCGGTAAAGATAATAGTAACATAACTATTTATTTTTTCTACTTTTATTAGCAGGCTTCCTTTTTCTTCCATTGCCTGAAGAGCGTTTAAAATTAAATTCACAAAAATCCCTCCCATCTGCAAGGGATCGGCATTAACCATAAGATCATCCGCTGCCGCGTCCAGGGAAAGTTTTATTCCTTCGGGTATTTTCAGCTTAGACGCGCTTTTCAAAAGGAGGTCTTTTAAGTTTATCCGCTGAAATTCCGGATGTTTAGTCTTAGAAAAAGTAAGGATATTTCCAATAATCGCTTCAGTTTCAACTACCTGTTCATCCAGAATTTCTAAATGTCGTTTGATTTTTTCATCTTTATTTTCCAGCTTCATCTTAAGAAAATAAGCGGAGTTTCTAATTACCCCCAGCTGATTCCTGAATTCATGAGCGATTGCCCCGGCCATCCTGCCGATGCCGGCCAGCCTTTCGGATAGGGCGAGCTTTTCCTGGGTTTTCTTATAATCAGTAATATCCTCAAACATCTCTAAGGCCGCCTTCTTGCCTTGATAAAACATCCCGGTATGGGTAATGAGAAAAATCTTACCGCCCATAGCGGCATCTACCTCTAT
Organism: Candidatus Omnitrophota bacterium; assembly: GCA_003510525.1. Classification (GTDB taxonomy): domain Bacteria; phylum Omnitrophota; class Gorgyraeia; order Gygaellales; family UBA12090; genus UBA12090. The sequence continues at coordinate 29,622 of DOMD01000004.1, read as the reverse complement.
CTCCTTGGTCTGGCCAAACTTAATTTCACTTTTTAAAGGGCAATTCACACATTGCTTTTTATCGTCCTTATACAAGAGATAACATTTTTTACCTAAGGCGCTTGGGCCAAGAAACCTCTCCATCTTCTCATTTTGATACAGGATATTTCCTTCTTCATCAACGATATCAATTCCAAAAGGAATAGTTTTTAAAAGAGTCTCATTGATAGTTATAGCGGCGCGCAGCCTCTCCTCCAATTCCCAGCGCTCGCTTATTTCTTTCTTCAGCTGTTCATTGGACTTGGCCAGACCAAGGCTTTGATTTTCCAGCTTTAAGGTTTCCTCAACAATACGGCTGGCCATCGGCCGGAAAATAAATAAGCCGCTGGCAATAATCACCAAAAGGCTTACCCCCAGGACCAAAAACTGCAAGGCCTCAAAGCTGACAATTCTCTTTTCGCTTTCTCGCTGATACTGCTGGACCGCCTCATCCAAAGCCCGGAGCAGTTCAAGACGAGACGCCTCCAGGATATAGTGAAGATGCGGATTATCAATAGTCATTGTGCCGTCAAGGCTTAAAATCAAGGCCTTGGCTTCTTCTAAATACCGGCGCGCTTTTTTATCCAGCTCGAGGGGAGGCAGAAAATATATTCTCTTCATCGAGGAAGAAAGCCTCCGGAAAGAATTCATTTCAACGGCTCCCTTAATCAAGCTGTTATGAGAGTCCTCCATCAAGGAAATTGCCTCTTTAAGCTCTCCGGCGTGAGTTTTCTTCTCAGGGAAATCCTTGGCGTTGAGAAGCCTTAAGGAAGATAAGGCAATCCGCTGGGAAAGCATCCTCTGCCTTCCGCTGATATTAACTATTGCCGCGCTGTCTTTCTGGTCTTTAATATTTTCCTTAAGGATAAAATAACTTCCTAAAGAAAGTATACTCAAAAGCCCCAGAGCCAGGATATACCTGAAAGTCAGATAGAATGATATAGTTTGTTTTACGCGCATTTTATTTTAAAGCCAGCCGCATAACGCTAAAGCGGATATAGTCTTGGCATCTTTAAGCTTGCCTTCTTTAAATATTGTTTTCAGCTTCTGTTTGGTAAAAATATGACTTTCTAAGATTTCATCCGCGTCGCCTTTTACCTCTGCCGTCTTCTTAAGGATATCCGCCTTATAGATACTTATCTTCTCGCTGGAATATCCCGGCACAGGATAAATCTCACCTAAGAAATAAAACTTATCCGCGCGATATCCTGTTTCCTCCAGTATCTCTCTTTTAGCGCACTCAAGAGGAGTCTCTTTCACATTACGTGTCCCCGCGGGCAGTTCATACAGGTAAGAATTTATCGCCGGACGAAACTGTCTTAACATTATTATCCTATTCCTGGATAAAAAAGGGATCACCAGGGCCGCACCCGGATGCGTAATCAGCTCCAGCCTCACCTTAAAGCCATTGGGCAGGATAACTTCCTGAAGCCTAAGACTGATAAGCCTGCCTTTATAGATATGCCTTGGTGTATGGCTGGCGCTCATTGGGTCAAGGTTAAGGTAGACCGGAAATTAAAAATATTCCTGATAAAGCTCCCGGGATTTATTGGTTATTTTCTGGAAGATATTACCGTAAGAGGATAATTTAAGGATATTAAAAGGGGGCCGCTGGAGCAGGGCGTATTTAAGCAACCCGACAGAAACAGAATAAGAAGGATCATTCAGGGAAGGATTTTCCATTTTGGCTAAACGCGACGGTATGCCAAGATTGGCCTCAAAGCTCTCCAGCAAACCCTCAAGCAAAGCATCTCTTCCGCTTACCACGATTCCTTCGGGAAGGCCTAATTCCTGCTGATACCCTGCCAGCCGTTCTTTAGCCAAACCGAAAAATTCTTTCCATTTTCTTTCAATTATTTCACAAAGCACCTTGCGTTTAAGAGGGCGGTAACTCTGTTCTTTTTTTAAAAGCACCTCATCATCAGGATTAACGCTGTTTGGGATACTATTGCCATGAGAGAACTTTAAGGCTGAAGCCGCATCCAAGGGCACCTTTAGTTCTCTGGCAATCGCTTCTGTTACATCATTGGCGCCAAAAGGAAGAGCCTCAAAACCCCGGATTATCCCCTCTTTAAAAATCAGCATCTGAGTAGAATCAAAGCCTATCTCAAAAAGGCAGCAGCCCTTCATCCTGAGGAAATCAGGCAATACGAGCCCCGCGGCATATCCGGCCAAAACCAAAGACTTCACTTTAAATCCGCAGCGCTCTACAGCCGAAATCAGACTGTCGGTATCCTGGACCAAAGCGGTAATCAAGAGCGTATCCGCCTCCAGGGTGTGTCCGTATAAACCCAGAGGATTCAAAACCCTGTTCTGTTTATCAATTACATATCCCTGAATAATTTGATGCAGAACGCGCTCTTCAATATTAAGTCCCAAGCAATACGCCTGGTGATTGGCTTTGGCGATATCGCCTGAGGTAATAATCTTGCTTGAGCGCTCGGATATAGGGATTGTTCCCAAAGATTGACTTGCCTTAAGTGAGGCTGAATACGTAGATACATATAAAGACTTAATCCGGCCTGATGAATTACCGCCAAAGCTGTTTAAGACTTTTGATACGGATTCAGCCAACAGGCCCAGCTCGCTGATTTTACCGTTTTTTATTCCCCGCGCCGGGCCGCTTTGACAGGAGATATCTATGAATCTCTCGTCCTTATTATCAAACAGGCCGCAGACCGCGAATATCTTATCCGATTGAATATCTAACCCGCAATACACTTCACTTTTGTTTCTCATTTTTTTGGTTCTTTCTTATTTATATTGATTGAAAGAACCTGATTACGGCGATTAAATACAGATTCCAGAGATTTATTACCGGCGTAAAATCGCTGTAATCCTTTAAAAATCTCTGTAATCAAGTTCTTTCTCTTTTGCTACAAACTTGGGAAAGAACTCTTTTTTTTAGTTTCTAAAACTGCCGGCGAATCCGGGTCATTAAGGTCAATATATTCCACATTTTCTAAGGCTTGGCCTCCGGAAGGCATAGCGCTTAAGCCCTTACGTTTATCCAGAAGTAAGGCCAGCACATTAATAACATCACCCGGCCTATCCAGGTCAAATTTTACCTCAACTTCTTTCTGGGGATACATTTTTTTTGAAACATCCTCAGCCGGGTATTTTTTAATAAAACCTTTCTCCGCGGGATAGGAAACCCCATCCCTCTGGATAATACCTTTCCTTGGGGGAGGGAAAAGTATATCCCTCTGGATAATAAAAAATGAGCTGGTCTTATTCTTAGCCANNCTTCCAATCCCAGAATAACCGGAAGGAAAGGTTTAGCCAAATCCGAAGGATTATCCATAATCATCGCGCTGGCGTCAATGGGATAAAAACGGCCTAATTTCAGCTGGGCAATGGCTGACCTGTCACTTAAAAATAAAATCAATTCTCCCGGCAGTCTCCTTTGGATAGCCCGGCATTCCACGTCTCCCAGTTCTTCTTCAATTTGTCTTTTTATTAAAGAGAGTTTTTGGGAAAAGATGTTTTTCCCCATCAAGCGGCTGGTAAAATGAGCCTTAAACCCGGCGTATTTATCTTCCTCGGCCCCCTTAATGACAATCCTGCTAATATTAAAATAGGGATAATGGTAAAAAAATGCCTTAAGGACAGCCGCCGAAATCAAAATAATAGAGATAAAAAACAAAAATATCCCGATAATTTTAAAGGGAATTTTGAAATTCTTAGTTTTTCTTCTGGCCATATTATATTAAACCATATATACAAAACATTAATACAAACCCGAAATACTAAACTCTAAACAAACTCAAAACCATAAATACAAAACTCAAAACACGTGTTTGGATTTAGTGTTTAACCAATTAATAAACCAACCCGGCTCCGGCTGGTGGCTTGGGCTATAGGAAGCCCAACCACGGCCCTCTGGCCGGCTGACAAAGCCGCTTCGGATATTTTCACCACTAGCTCAGGAAAAGCTATCCCTCTGGCTGAGGCCGCCTTAGGTAAAAGGCTGGTAGCGGTGAAGCCGGGTATAGTATTGACCTCCAGAACAAAAGGCTTATTTGTTTTATCTAAGATGATATCTACCCGGGAAAAAAACGAACAGCCCAGCAGATTATGCGCCTTAAGCGCGGTTTCTTTTAATAAGCGCATAATCTCTAAAGACACCGGAGCCGGAACAATATATTCGGTCTCACCAGGCTCATATTTAGCCTTATAATCAAAGAAGCGCCGCTTAGGCTTTATCTCAATTGCCTCTAAGGGGGCATCTTCAAATATCCCGACAGTCATCTCCCTTCCTTCTATATACTCTTCCGCGATTACCCTTCGGTCATACTTAAAAGCCGTCTCAATAGCTTCTCTTAACGCTTGAGGTTTATCTACTATGGATAAACCGATACTTGAACCTCCGGAGGCGGGTTTTATTACCAGGGGAAAGGTTGCGAAATCCCTGATATTTTTGTGATTTTTATCCAGCAGGCAATGTTTAGGCGCGTTAAGCCCGCCGGAGATAAAAATCTTGCGCGAGGCAGTCTTATCCATGGCCAGCTCGCTTGAGCTCACCCCTGAGCCGGTATAAGGAATACCCATTTCCTCTAAAATAGCCTGCATCTTTCCGTCTTCGCCAAAAGCGCCGTGCAAGGCCAGGAAGGCAAGATTGATGTCATAAGAAAGAAGAAGGTCTTTGACATAGTTTTTATCCTGGCCTCTAATATCAATGGCCACCGCCTCAAGGTTCTTGGATTTTAACGCCTCTAAAACCGCCTTTCCGGACTTCAGTGAAACCTCTCTCTCCGAAGAAGGCCCGCCCAGTAAAACCCCAATCCGAATTCCTTCTAACATAGCTCACCCCGCTAAATTATCTGTATCTCCGGCTCCAGTGTAACTCCGAATTTCGCCTTCACCTTTCTTTGGGCTAATTTTATTAAAGACACTATATCCTTTGAGTCCGCCTTAGCGAGATTAATGATAAAATTTCCGTGCTTGGCGCTTATCTGGGCATCTCCGATACGGCTTCCTTTCAGTCCGCATAAATCAATAAGCCGGCCGGAGGGCTGTCCATTAGAATTCTTAAAANNTCTTTATCCGGATATTTTCCCTCCTCTTCTTAAACAGCCGAAACCTCGCGCCCAGAATTACGCGGGATTTTAAGTTAGACCCGCGGTATCCAAATTTTAGCTCTTTCTGGCTTAATATTCTTACTCTCCCCAATCTATCCATCACCTCTGCTTCATACACAAAAGTCCCTATCTCCAGCCTCACCGGCCAGCCCACCCCGGCATTAAGCGCTAAGGCCCCGCCCACGCTGGCCGGTATGCCGCTTAAAAATTCTAACCCTCCCAGGCCGTTCTCATAGGCAACGGCCAGCAGTCTATTTAAAGATACACCGGCTGAGGCGATTATATCACTTCCTTCTAAGACGCATCTTTTAAAATTATCCGAACCCAGATGTATAACCAAAGGCACTTTCTTGCTTTTAAAAAGCACCTTGGATCCTAAGCCCAGGATAAAATACTCTTTTTTTAAATGCCCGCACCTTTTGATTAAGGCCTTTAAATCTTCCTTATCCAAAGGTTCAATCCAAAGCCCGGCCTTGGGCCCGGACTTCAGGGTGGTATGCTTAGCCAGGGCTTCGTTGACTAATACCTTCGCTTTTAATCCGCTGAACCAGCTCATCGCTTAACTTTCCTATGTCTCCGGCGCCCAGGGTAATAATCAGGTCTCCTGCCGTAATTGACTTTAATAGGTATTCCGTAATATTCTCTTTCTTAAGATACACTGCCTCAATTTCTAACGACTTCTTCTTTATCCCGGCGCAAAGAGATTCCGCCGATACGCCTTCAATAGGCTTCTCGGAGGCCGCGTATATATCGGTAAGGATTAATGTATCCACCCCCGCGAAACTCATTACAAACTCCTCAAACAAGAATTTAGTCCGGCTAAAGCGATGCGGCTGAAAGACCACAATCAGGCGCCGATGGCGCACATTCCGGGCAGCGGCTAACACCGCCTTGATTTCCGCGGGATGATGCCCGTAGTCATCAATCACCTTTATTCCGGAAAACTCACCCTTCAGCTGAAACCTGCGCTCCGTGCCTTGAAAAGAGGCCAATGCCGATTGAATGATTTTCTGGGGTATACGCAATTCATGGCCCAGGGCAATAACGCTCAGGCAGTTAGAAATATTATGCTCACCGGCCAAAGGCAGGGTGATTTTACCTAAGGTTTTACCGCGATAACAACAAGTAAAAAATGAGGAAAATTCATTCAAGGTTATGTCCGCGGGATAAAAATCATTCTTATCTGATAACCCGAAATACATTATCCGTTTTTTATAATCCCGCGTAATTTCGCGTAAGGCCTGGTCGTCGCCGCAGCAGAAAAGGCATCCGTTATCTTTACTGTTAGAAATAAATTTTCTGTAGGCCGCGATTATATCCTCCCAGCTTTGGTAATAATCAAGATGCTCCCGGTCAATATTGGTAACAATGGGATACTCTGGGTGGTAATAAAGAAAGGTTCCGTCCGACTCATCTGCCTCGGCCACAAAAAAGCGGCTTTCCCGGCCAAAACAGCAGTTATCGTCTAAATCGCGCGCTATCCCTCCTATCGCCGCCGTCGGACATAATCCCGCTTCTCGAAGCAGGTGGTTAGCTAAGGCAGTGGTAGTGGTTTTTCCGTGAGCGCCGCTGACAGCGATACAGGTCTTATCCCGCATCAGATGAGCCAGCGCTTGAGCCCTTCTTAATATGAGCAGGCCGTTTTTTCTGGCGGCCAAAAGCTCCGGGTTATCCTCCTTGATCGCCGAAGAATATACCACCGTGTCCTTATCTTCAAGATGCAGCGGGCTGTGGCCGATAAAAACCTTTACCCCCTTGCCGGACAATTTCCTGGTAACCGGGCTTTCCTTTATATCCGAGCCGCTTACCGCGCAGCCCTGCTCAGCCAGGATAGAGGCAATTCCGCTCATTCCGATTCCCCCTATACCGATGAAATGTATCTTTTTACCTAACAACGGCACATCGTCAGAAATATCGCTCTTATTCTTATAAAGCGCTGATTGCATNNATTGGTGATTGATTATTTTCATGTTACTAAAAATAATGATAACCGTCATTCCTTGATATATTTGAGCCAATTTTTATTCAGGTCTTCCAGATTCTTAAAAACCCGGTAGGCTTCAGTTACCGCCTGCTCAAAGTTTTTGCGCTCCTTGAGAGCCTTGCACAACTTCACAAAATTATCTTTACCAAACCGGCTAATCAGATACTCCACCACGTTTACGGATTCATTATAATACAGCTCCACCACGCTCTTATCCTCAACAAAACCAATATTGAGCTGAGATAATTTCTCCAGGCTCATAAACTTTTTTTCTTCAATAGCCTGAAGAAGTGTGGGTTTAATATCCTTCCGCCTGTTTTTCTCCTGATACATCGCCACCCCTTCATCTAACCATACGGGGGCGTTATTCTGGGTCCCGATAAACTCCCGGAAAATGATATGGCCTAACTCATGAGGAAGCAAGGAATCAAAAAATCCCCCCGCCCAGGGATACGTCTCAATCACCTTCTCGTGATAATAGGCATGCCCTCCTGACCAGGCAGGCTTTCCGGTCTTTTCCTGGTAATCCTGGGCATCATCGTAGATATATATCCTGGCCCGCTTATCCCAGGTCCAGAATTCATAACGGCTAAAGCCTAAATTATCAGCGATGCTTTTGTAATATTCCTCCGCCTTATCTAATGTCTGGGTAACGAATTTCTCCTGGGCCTTCTTATAATAAACTATAAAATGCGTGCTTTTTTCAACGTCCCATCCCTTCTCATCAAAGGCGAAAAGATTAGTAGTGTTAAAAATCAAAAGAGAAAAGATCGCAATAAATAAATACTGAGCGGGTTTAACGCGCATTTTAACTCATCGCTTCATTTAACACTAACTCTGCCAGCCTGTCCGTGGCTTGCGGATTCGCGAAATCAGCGATGCGCTTCTCTAATTGAGCGCGCTCATCAGCTGAATTCATCAGCTTAAGGATAAGTTCAGCCAATTTAGGGCCCTCAAGCTCTTTCTCCTCAATAACCAGCGCCGCCTCTTTTTTCTTTAAGATACCGGCATTCTCTAACTGATGAGCGCCGGCATAAGGATAGGGGATAAGAATGGCGGCCTTTCCAAAAAAGGCGAGTTCGGTTATGCTCCCGGCTCCGGCGCGGCAGACAACTAAATCCGCGAGGCTATAAGCAAAATCCATCCGGGTCAAAAAATCAAAAAGGCGATACTTGATTTTAATACAAGAGTAGTCTTTTTTCAAGCTGGAATAATCTTTTTTTCCGCAGAGATGAATAAACTGAAAATCCCGGCCTTGGGCGGATAAAATATCCACTGTCTTTTTAAACTCGGCATTTATCCGCTCTGAACCCTGGCTCCCCCCTAAAACCAAAATAGTAAATTCTTTAGCCAGGCCAAAGAAAGCCCGCGATTCTTCTTGGTCTTTTTTAACTAACTCCCGGCGCAGGGGATTTCCGGTAAAGACAAATTTACGGCTGTCTACGGGCGCGTCCTTCCTATGCCGCTCATCGGCAAAACTTAGCGCCACTTTATCCACGCACAGGCTTAAAACCTTGTTACTTAAGCCCAGAGAAACATTCTGTTCGTGAATAACCGTCGGCTTCTTAAACAAGGCTGACTCCAGAATAACCGGAAAGCTCACGTACGAGCCAAAACCTACGACCACATCCGGCCGAAAACTTTCTATAATCAAAAAAGTCTCCAGGAACGATTTAACCAGGCGATATAAGGAAATCAGAAATCTCCGCGCAGTCCGGCTGAAAGGACATATCGAAATGATAAAAACTTTATACCCCGATGACTCAATACACTTTTCAATTTCCGCGCGCCGGCAGGTAACAAAAGCAATTTCCCAGGACGGCTGTTTATTTTTTAAATTCTCAGCCAGGGCCAGGGCGGGATAGAGATGGCCGGCGCTGGCCCCGGAGGCAATCAGGATTTTTTTTGCCTCCCCGCTCCTGGCGGAGTCCGCCGCGGGCATAACCGAAGGATTATGTCTCATGGGGATTCTTACTGAACCTGGCCACATTCAGCAAAAGCCCGGCGCCCATCATATCAAAAATCAAGGAAGAGCCGCCATAGCTGATAAAAGGAAGCGGCAGGCCCTTGGTAGGGAATATCGCGGTGCTTACCCCGATGTTAATGACCGCCTTAAGGCTGATTAATAAAACTATTCCCAGGCTCAAGTAAATCCCGAAGACATCCTGAGCGGACTTTATAATCTTACAACCATACATGAAGAAAAGGGCGAAAAGAAAGACTATCCCGGCAGCCGCGAAAAAACCCAATTCTTCTCCGATAACGGAAAATATAAAATCGGTATGCCCGGCCGGAAGATAAAAAAGCTTCTGCAGGCTTTTTCCCAAACCCCGGCCAAACAATCCCCCTGAGCCCAAGGCCACCTGCGACTGAATAAGCTGAAAGCCCGAGCCTAAAGGGTCAGCCCAGGGATTTAAAAAAGCGAGCACGCGCGCCCGGCGATAAGGCACGCGAAAAATCAAAAGATAAAGAAAAGGAAGCCCGGCCAATACCACATACGCGATATGCTTAAAATTTACCCCCGCGGTAAAAAGCATAATAAAAACCACCATGCTCAAGGCTACCACCGTCCCTAAATCCGGCTGGGCCAAGACCAAAACGGATACCATGGCCAAGACTATCATCGCGGGCATAAAACTAAAACTGAAATACTCTACTCTTTTTAAACCCTTATCCGCCAGAAAAGAAGCGGTATAAATAATCACCGCCAGGCTGGCGAATTCCGAAGGCTGAAAGCTGAATCCGAATAAACGAAACCATCTCTTGGCCCCGGAAATCTCCCGGGTCATTCCCGGGATATGCAGTAAGAGCAGAAGAAATAAAGCCAATAAAACCAATATTTTAGAATACCTGCTCAAAAGACGGTAATCTATGGACATTACGCACAGGGAGGAGACCGTCCCTAATGCCACAAACAAAATCTGCCTCTTTAAAAAATAAGCACTGTCGCCGAATTTCTCCCAGGCATATATGGCGGTTGAGCTGTAAATCATCACTATGCCTATGGCAATCAAAGCCAGGACCACCATCAGTAGGGATATTCTTAGTTTACGCATAGTTCAAATAGATGAAAAGGTTAAGGTTCAAATCAAGGCTAAGGTTGAGGTTGTTTTAATCTTNNTAGTTTTCAAACATATCAAAGCTGGCGCACATCGGAGAAAGAAGAACACAATCTCCTCCCTTAGCCTGGGCGTAACTTAAATTGACTGCCTCATCCAGAGTGAGTGCCTCTTTAATGGGCACTATTCCTCCTAAGACCGAGCGTATCTTCTCCTTAGCCTCGCCTATCAACACCAAAAGCTTAACCTTTTTCTTTACCAAATCTGAAATAGCGCCGTAGTCAATGTTTTTATCCCGGCCTCCGGCAATCATAATCGCCTGTCTTGATGTGCTCCTTAGGGCCCAGACTGCCGAATCCACATTGGTGGCCTTGGAGTCGTTAATAAATTCTATATCTTTAAGCACGCGCACCTGCTCCAAACGGTGTTCTACCCCTTTAAAATTCCGAAAAACCTCCCCACAGATATTCTCCTCAATCCCCAAAACCCGGGCTACCGCCATCACTGCCAGCTGATTAGGATTGAGGTTGCGCGGATTATCCTGGGAGCTAAAAAAGACTACCCTGGCCCTGGCCTCTTTGGCTAAAGCCCTTAAGGCGGGGTCATCATGATTTAAAACCAGATAATCATTTTGGTCTTGATTTAAAAAGACGCGCTTCTTGGCGGATAGATACTCGGACACATTTTTATATCTATCCAAATGGTCGGGGGCGAGATTCAGGATAAGTGCCACCTGAGGCTTAAATTTAACTATTCTTTCCAGCTGGAAAGAGCTGACTTCCAAAGAAACAAAATCCGTGGGCTTAAGATTACCCGCCTCCAGGGAAAACGGCGTGCCGATATTACCTAAGGCATAAGATTTTTTTCCGCTGGCCTTGAGAACTTCAGCTATTAAAGAAGTTACCGTAGTCTTACCGTTGGTCCCGGTTACGGCAATAACCTTAGCCGCGCAATTCTGCCAGGCCAATTCAATTTCGCTGATAATAGGAATTTTAAATTCATTGGCCCAGATTATTGCCTGGGACTTATCGCTTACCCCCGGGCTTATCACCACCAAATCTTT
>DOMD01000004.1:0-18412 GCA_003510525.1 Candidatus Omnitrophota bacterium | reverse complement strand
TACCACTGCGCGCCAGGCCAATTACCACAACTTTCTTATCTTTATAATGAGAAACCATTTATCGGCTAAAGAGTTGAAAGCTGAAAGCCTTCATATATTTTTACCTTATTTTAAGTGTCGCGAGCGTAACCACGGCCAGGATTATCCCGATTATCCAGAACCTCACGATAACCTTACTCTCCGGCCAGCCCGAAACCTGAAAATGATGATGCAAAGGAGCAATCTTAAATATCCTTTTTCCCCCTCTTAAGCGAAAAGAACCCACCTGCAGTATCACTGAAACAGCCTCAACCACAAATATCCCTCCCACAATCACCAGAAGAAATTCTTTTCGGATAAAAACCGCGGTTACCCCGATTACCCCCCCTAAAGACAGAGAACCCACATCACCCATNNGCGCAAAGAATTGCCAGTTCTCCGCTTCCCGGAATAAAGGGTATAAATAAATACTTGCTGAATACCGCGTGCCCCGAAACATAGCTCAATATCATATAAGCCAGGGCCGCCATAATCACGCATCCGATAGCTAACCCATCCAGGCCGTCGGTAAGATTCACCGCGTTGGATGAACCGACTATCACCAGCACCGCGAAGATAATATAAAAAAGGCCTAAATTCCAAACCACGTCCTTTAGAAAGGGAATGTCTACCCGGCCCCCTAAAGAGGGATCCAGATAGGCAAAATAGCCTATACAAGAGGCAGTTAAGGCCTGAGGTATAAACTTTCCCAGGATATCCAGCCCCTTAGAGCGCTTCTTGGTCAATTTGATATAATCATCCACAAAACCAATGGCTCCCAAAACCAGCATCGCGATAAGGCTGAGGATAATATATTTATTCCCCATATCAGACCACAGTAAAACTGAAACCACAATGCTTAATAAAATAAGAATGCCCCCCATAGTCGGGGTGCCGGCTTTATTGCTATGCAGTTTATATAAATCTAAACATTCTTCGGGGGGCCTTAACTGCTGTCCGATTTTAAGCTGGCCGAGCCTGCGAATCAAAACCGGCCCAAAGATAATACTGATGAGAAAGGCGGTGGCCGCGGCCAAAACCGCGCGGAAGGTAATATATTTGAAGATATTAAAAAAGGAATGAAAATCTTTTAAAGAATAGAGCAAATAATATAACATTTATCAATAATACCCGATTAATGACTAATGACTAAATCCGAATGATGAACGAATGTGCAATGCTAAAATGACCAAATGTACAAGGCATTGTTCATTCATTCGGTATTCGTCATTAGGGAATTCGACATTAAACCATTTTTTAGGCTTAACACTTATTTGAATATCTCCTCAAGCCGCGTAGCTCGAGAACCTTTGATTAAAATAGTGTCATTTTTACGGACTAAACCCGAAACAATATTCCTGGCCTCTTGGCTGGAACCACATACATAGACTGCCCGGGGATTAAAGCCGGACGCCTTAGCCGCCTCGCAGGCGAGGCCGGCCAAAGGCCCCACCCCAATAAGCATATCCACCCTGGCCCGGCTTAAATCCCGGCCGATTTTTCGGTGCAGTTCTTCCGCGCCAAAACCCAGCTCCAGCATATCTCCCATGACCAAAATCTTTCTACCGTGGCTCTTTAAAGCGTTAAAGGTCTCCAGGGCGCCAAAAAAAGAAGCCGGATTGGAATTATAAGCGTCATCTATCAATTTAAACCCATCTAATCTTTTGGTCTGGAAGCGGGAATCCGGAAATTTGAAAGCCCTAAAACTTTGGATTATATCATAGGCATCAACGCTGAAAATCCGGGCCGCCCCAAAAGCGGCTAAGCCGTTATAGACATTAACTTTGGCCGGGCTGTCTAACTCCAGGGAAAAGTTTTTAATCATAAAAGATGTCTTTTTTAGGCTTGAAGTAATTTTTTTAGCCATCCAATCCGCCTTATTTTTTATCCCGAAGGTAAATACGGTAACATCCGTTGGCAAAGCTATTTTCTCCTTCAAAAGGTCATCATCGGCGTTCAAGACGGCAATCCTGGGAAAAGCCAGCTCCTCAATCAGGCTCCATTTCTCCCTTAAAACTCCCTTTTCATCGCCAAAAAATTCAAGATGAGCCGGGCCAATGTTAGTAATTATTCCCACATTGGGAGCGGCGATCCTGGCCAATTCTTTGATCTCGCCAAAATGGTTTGTCCCTAATTCCAAGACTGCCGCTTCATGAGCTTTTTTTAGCTTAAGCAGGGTCAAAGACAGGCCGATACTATTATTCTGACTGCCTTCGTTCTTGAGCACCTTATACTTGGCGCTTAAAAGGAGGCTCAACATTTCTTTGGTAGTAGTCTTTCCGTTTGAACCGGTAACGCAAATTACGGGTATCGCGAAACGTTTGCGATGCCAATACGCCAGGCTGATTAAGGCCGAAAGAGTATCCTCCACCCAGATTATAGCGGCAGAAAGCTGATCTCCAATAAAGACCGCTTTATGCTTAGAAACAATTATACATCCGGCTCCGCGAGCGATGGCCTCAGCCACAAAATTATGGCCGTCAAAACGGTTTCCGGAAATGGCGATAAAGATTTCTCCTTTTTTGATGGCGCGCGAATCAATGGAAACACCGCTAAATCCGTTATGAAAACTTTTTACCAGCAATTCTCCTTTAACCGCCTCTACTACATCCGAAAGAATAAAATCATTCTCCGCGCGCGGGCCTTCTTCTTTTTCCCTATAGCTTCTTTTCCAGGAGGTAAAAGAAACCGCGGGCGCGATTTTTACCCCTCCATCCAATGCCCCGGATACCCCAAATGAAGATTCTAACTCTTCCATCCTCACAGCCCTTTCTCTCTTAGGTATTCCTCCGCCGCGATCTGATCGTCAAACTCTATTTTTTTATCTTTAAATATCTGATAGTTCTCATGGCCCTTGCCGGCGATAAGCACCGTATCCGAAAAGTTAGATTTCGCTAAGGCCAGTTCTATGGCTTCCCGCCTATCCAGAATTATCTTATACTCTTTCGTCTTTATGCCCGCGGCGATCTCCTTAGCTATCGCGAATGGCTCCTCAGCACGGGGATTATCCGAAGTTATGATAATAACATCGGAATATTTCTCAACCACCCCGCCCATCAAAGGCCTTTTTAGGCGGTCGCGCTCTCCGCCGCAGCCAAAAACCACGCACAGCCTTCCTTTGGTAAACTGCCGCAAGACGCTTAACACATTTTCCAGGGCATCCGGGGTATGGGCATAATCAATAAAGACATTCCTGGCCCGCGTCTTCACCCGGCACAACCGCCCCCTCACCCCCTCAAAATTTTCCACGGCTTTTTGTATCTGAGGCAGCTCTATTTTCTGGGTAACCCCAAAGGCGATGGCGGCTAATATATTCAAAATGTTATGCCTGCCGATAAGCTTAGTCTTGATCCTGGATTTTATTCCCTGAGCTTCTAAAACGAATTCGCTTCCCTCAAGGCTTAAATTTAAATCCCGGGCCTTAAAATCAGCGGGTGAATCTATGGCGTAACCGACGAACCTTCCCCGGCTTAAACTTTTTAAACGCGCGGCATAAGGACTGTCTAAGTTCACTATCGCGTGGGCTTCTGCTTTTAAGGCGCTAAAGAGCCTGGATTTGGCCAGAAAATAATTCTCTAAAGTTTTATGATAATCCAAATGATCGGGAGTAAGATTAGTGAATATGGCCGATTCAAAATCTATTCCCGCTGTCCTTTCCTGGGAAAGCGCGTGGGAAGAAACTTCCATAACGCAATATTGGCAGGCGCTTTTGGCCATATCATTTAAAAGGCTTTGCAGCTCTATCGGGCCGGGGGTGGTGTTGGCGGCCGGGATAACTTTATCCTGATAGCAATAGTTGATGGTGCCGATTACCCCGGAGGATACATCAGCCCGCTTAAGAATATCCCGGATCAGGTAAGTTATGGTGGTTTTTCCGTTGGTTCCGGTAACCCCGGCCATCTTAAGCTTCTTTGAAGGGTGGTCAAAAAACTCATCCGCCAAAACTGCCAGGGCCAGACGGCTGTCTCTGACCCTGATAAAGGGCACATTTTTAAAACTTACCCCTGTCTTTGGCCTTGAGCCGACTACGCACAGGGCTCCGTTTCTTAACGCCTCAACGATAAAATCGCTCCCTTTAGATTTTGTCCCCTCCACAGCCACAAAAAGCGAACCCTTCTTTAAGGTTTTAGAATTAGCCGAAATCGCCTCAACATCCAACTCCAAAGGATAATCCTTGAGGCGGCTGTTATTATTCAGTCTTTTTAGCAATCTCTCCAAGCGCATAGTTATTCCGCTCTAGCCTTAAATAATTAACCGCCTCCTGGGCAATCCGTTTAAATACCGGCGCGGAAACCACCCCGCCAAAATAATAAGGCCGGGGCTCATCCACGGTAACCACCACGGCTATTAAAGGGTCATCCGCCGGGGCAAAGCCGATAAAAGAAGCGATATGCTTACTGTGTGAATACGCGCCATTTGGCTCAAGCTTCTGGGAGGTCCCGGTTTTCCCGGCAACCTTAAAATCAGAAACCTTGGCCAGTTGGCCGGTTCCTTCCTCGGTAACCATAACCAGGATATCCTTTATCCGCTTAGCTGTTCGGGGAGAAATTACCCTTCTCATTTCCTGGGCGGGAAACTCCTTGACCGTCTGGCCATCGCTGTTTCTGATTTCCTTGACTATAAAAGGCTTCATCAATAACCCGCCGTTGGCAATAACTGAAATCGCCGAAACCAGCTGTAAGGCCGTAACCCCCACTTCCTGGCCTATAGGCACAGCCCCGATAGAGGTCTTAGACCAATTCCTGGTCTCTTTTAATACCCCGGAGATTTCACCCGGCAGGTCTACGCCTAATTTCTTTCCAAAACCAAACAAATTCGCGTATTTATACACCGCGTCGCCTCCTAAAGCCTGGGCAATCTTGGTGGTGCCGATATTACTCGATTCCGCGATTACCTGAGAAAAGGTTAACCAGCCGTGAGGGTGATGGTCATGCAGGATATGATTAGCCACCCGATAAGAACCGTTTTCGCAGAAAAAGCGGTTTGACTCGTTAAATTTTTCTTCTTCCAGCGCGGCTGAAGCGGTAACAATCTTAAACACTGAACCCGGTTCAAACATATCGCTGAGCGCGCGGTTGCGCCGTGAATCCAAGGCGGCAGCTTGAGGACGATTAGGATCATAAGTGGGACGGTTGGCCATGGCCAGGATTTCTCCGGTTTTGGGATCCATCACTATTACCGAAGCCCCCTTGGCCCGAAAGGTCTTATACGCCCTCTCCAATTCCCTTTCGGCGACAAACTGGATAAACTCATCAATAGTCAGGACGATTTCATGCCCATCTTTAGGCAGGGCGATTTTTTCCCAGAACAAGGTATTCTGCCGGGCATCCCTTAAAACCTGGGCCCAGCCATTGGAACCTTTTAAATAGCCGTCATAAAGAAGTTCTAACCCCTCCAAGCCCGTATTATCCAGCCCGGCAAAACCAATCCCATGGGAAGCAAGATTTTTATTAGGGTAACAACGTTTACTCTCCCGGATAAAACCTAGGCCGGGATATTTGAGTTCTTTTATCCGCTCGACCTGTTCAGAGCTGATCTTACGGGCTATCCAGACAAAGGCCTTATCCCGGCCCAGCCGGCTTTTTAAATAGCTCTCGCTTAGGCCTAATATTTCTTTAAGCCCCGCGATTACTTTTTCTTTGTTTTTTATCTGACGGGGCGAACCGTATAAAGAGTCGCTGGGAACATTAAAGGCCAGGGGTTTTGAATTGCGGTCGCGAATAGCCCCTCTTACCGGCTCTAATTCAAGGTAAAGATTATGCTGCTGATTGGCTATGTGGGAGAGATATTTTGACCTGAATAACTGGAAGTAGGATAAACGCAGGAAACAACAGAGGAAAAAAAACAAAAAGGCATAGGTTACCGCCTGGAAGCGGCGCTGACGGATATTGACTTGCACAAAAGTGTCGGGTTTAGTGTAAGGCTAAAAGAGAGCGAAAGGAAAAACTTCTTTATTTATTAAAGTCCTGAGCCTGGGCCTCTTTATCCACGTAATAAGACTTAACTGCCGATATCGGCCAGACCTCTTCTATTTTCAAAGCGCTTAAGAGCATTCCATCCTTGATGCCTTCTAAGAATTTCGGATTATTTATATTTTTACCGCTGTCCGGCGGCGGGATAATCTTGAGCCCGGATGTCCCTTTTTCCCCGGAATAAACTTTTATCCGGTCAGAATTAGAAACGGAATCCGCGGGATAATTACGGATAACCCGCTTAAGCGATTGTTCTTCCTTGGGCAAGGCCAAACTCACCATCTGGGACTGCTTAGGTATCTCAAAATTAGTATTCTCAGAAAGCAGTTTACCTCCTAAGTGATAAGATGATTTTAAACTGATTAGATTATATCTTAAATGGTGATTCCTATCAAGCAATTCCTTATGCAGCTTATTAATCTTATTCGCCTGGTAAGCGAGCTTAATGACCTCGGTCTGCTGTCCGACGTAAAAAAGGCTCAAAACAATTACCACGGTCAAGCCCGGAATAAAATATCTAAGCCGCATATTAATCCTTATTTAAATCTTCGATGCCGCGCGCATCTTGGCACTTCTGGAGCGCGGGTTTTGGGCCGTTTCATCATCGCCGGCCTCAAGCGGTTTTTTGGTGATTATTCTATAAATACCCTTGAGTGAATTTTCTTTAAAGTTATGCTTTACTATCCTGTCTTCCAAAGAATGAAAAGAGATAACGCAGACCCGCCCGTTTTTTTTTAATAATTCGGGGACGGCGCGAAGCGCCTCCTCTAAGGCCTCCAGCTCCCGGTTGACCGCGATCCTCAGGGCCTGAAAGGTGCGGGTGGCCGGATGGATTCTTTGGCCCGGGCTAAATGGACGCCCGATAGCCCGGAGCACAATATCCCGAAGCTGTCCGGTGGTGGCTACGGGACTATGCGACCTTTCTCTTACCAAATACCTGGCAATCCGGTTATGCCAGCGCTCTTCGCCGAACATCCAGAGGATGTCCGAAATTTCCTTCTCGGTCAGATTATTCACTAAGTCGTAAGCTAAAATATAGCTGGTTTTATCCATACGCATATCTAAGGGAGCGTCATAACGGAAGCTGAAACCCCGCTCCTTAGAATCAAGTTGATAGCTGGATACGCCCAAATCAAATAATATGCCGTCTATCTTTTTCACCTTAAGCCCATTGAGTATTTTATTGATATCCCGGAAATCTCCGTGCGCGATATCAATGGTGGGCCTGGCCGGACCACCTGTGGTGAACCGCGCGGTCGAACCACCTGTGGTGAGCGCAGTCGAACCACCAATCTGGCTGTTAAATTCAGCCAGCCGTTCCTTAGCAATAACCAGAGAATCCTCGTCACGGTCAATCCCGATCAGCCTTCCCCCGGGAGATATCGCCTTAAGGATTTCTAAAGAGTGTCCGGCGGTACCCACTGTGGCATCCACTATTGTCTGGCCCGGCTTCAGGTTTAAGGCCTTAAGCGCCTCCTGGCGCATCACCGGTTTATGTAAGGATTCTATAGACATCATTCTTCTAAAAGGTTTTGGGCGATTTCTTCAAAGGTAGAGCTGGAATGGGTATAAAATTCCTGCCAGACCGGTTTTGACCAGATTTCTATGCGGTTGGAAACNNGGCCCCGGAAAAATAAAGCCGGTTAAAGGCCCGGGCCTGGGGCTTGGTAAAAGAAAGGGTTTTTAATTTATTTTCCTGAGCCCGCCACTCCTCTTCGCTGAACATAAACAGGCACTTATCCAGGCCCCGGGTAACAAAAAACTTTTCGATGAAATTAGTCTTAGCCGACTCCCGGAATTTGGAAGGCAGGATCAATCTTCCCTTGCGGTCAATGCTATGCTGATATTCTCCGTAAAACATAGTCGCGAAATCGCAAAAATACTATAAATAAATTGGCTCACCGCGAAAACGCGAAAGTTCTTCGCGCCTTTGCGATACAAAGATATTTACTTCCCGAATTTTAACGCTTTTGCGTTTATCCACTTTACTCCACTTATAACCACTTTATGGACAAAGTATACAACAAAGCCTCCATTATTGTCAAGTAAAATCTGCCTCTNNTGAGCTATGCGAAGAATCTTAAGTTAAAATTCGCTTAACTTCAATAAATACTATGGGTAGTGGCAATAGTGAGGCGGGTATTTAAGGGATGGTGTAGTAAACCCCGTTACACCCCGCTCTAAAGAGCGGGGTGTAACGGGGTAAATCCAAATATCCCTGCCTGCTCAGCAGGCAGGAAAAATCAAATACTAAAAATTCTATACTATTTACGAATGGTTAGAATTTGCGGGATTCTTGAATTTGATTAACGGATGTTTCTTAAAATACGGAGGGCTTTGTGGTGGTCTTTTTTGATTTGCTCAACTAAAGAGGAATGGCCGGGGAATTTTTTTTCGTCGCGGATTTTCCGGATAAATTGGATTTCCAGGTCTTGTCCATAGATATTCTTTTTAAAATTAAACAAATGGGCTTCAATGGTTTGATTGTCCTCAGGATTGTCAAAAGTCGGCCTGGTTCCAATGTTACAGATTCCGCGGTATTCTTTCTCCCGGTAGAAAATTTTTACCGCGTAGACTCCGCTGGCGGGTAAGACTTCGTGGTGGGGATTGATATTGGCAGTGGGATAGCCCAAACCTCTTCCCCTCTTGGCGCCGCTTATTACCGTGCCTAAAACCGAAACCCGGCGGCCTAATAATCTTTGGGCTTCTTTAAGCTCTCCGGCTTTGATTAAATGGCGGATGGCCCGCGAGCTGATTTTTTTATCTTCGGCGGATAATTCCTTGATTGCCCGGACTTTAAAACCAAATATCCCGCTTAAAGCTTTTAATACCTCAACCGTTCCCCGCGCCTGATAGCCGAAGCGGAAATTCTCGCCGATAAAAATAAATTCCGGATGGAAAAACTTCACCAGAATGTCCTTGACGAAATCTTCCGCCGTAACTAAAGAAAACCTCCGGTTGAATTTAATCACCAGGCAATAATCAACTCCCAGCTCCTCAATCAGTCTAAGCCTGTGCGTAAGTGAAATAAGGCAGGGTTGTTTTTTGGGATGGGGGTGGAAAGTTACGCAGACGGATTTTTTATTCCGGGCGCGGGATAATGAGACTGCCTTCCGGATAAGGTAACGATGGCCGCGGTGGAGGCCGTCAAACACCCCGATAAGGACAACGGTTTTCTCAAAGGCCTCCCGCAGCTTACGCGGGCCGAATATCGTTTTCATTAAAATCGTCCACGGCTTTGGCTTGAGCGACTAAATACGGGCCCACTGAAACACGGCGTATCTCTGAGATGTGCCCGACGCAATTTAGGCGCTTGGCAATCTCCTCGGCCAAACTGCGGATGTAGGTGCCCTTGGAACATCTAACCTCAAATTCTATATCGGGCAAAGAAAACTTCAATAATTTAAGGCTGTGGATTTCAACCGGGCGCCCCTTGCGCTCCACGGTTATTCCCTGGCGGGCCAGCTTATAAAGCCGCTTTCCTTTATGTTTTAGCGCGGAAACCATAGGCGGGACATTCTCAATCTTACCCTCAAGGCTTTTTAACGCCGCCTCAACATTCTCCCGGGTTACCCCGGAATATCCGGATTCGGCAATTATCTTCCCTTGAGAATCTCCGCTATCCGTGCCTACTCCCAGCTTAAGACAAGCGGTGTATCCTTTATCAAAATCAGCAAAACGGTTAAATTGCTTGGTGGCCCTATCCACTAAAATAATCAAAAGGCCGGTGGCCAGAGGATCAAGGGTTCCGGCGTGCCCCACGCGTTTGATGTTAAATTTCCTGCGCACAATATCCACCACATCGTGCGAAGTAATCATTTGAGGTTTATCAATAAGAAGTATGCCGGATTTAACCATAATTATATGACCTTTCCTTAAGGGATGNNATTATATGACCTTTCCTCGAAGGATGGGGAAAATTATACCTCTGAATAACCTCGCGCGTCATCTTTATCTGCCGTCTCAAAAGAAACACCGGCCATCATTTTCCCGGCTTGACGGATTACTTTATTTTTTATCTCAATCAAATCGCCGGACACCGTTGCTCCGCTGGCGTTTTTATGGCCGCCTCCGCCAAAACAAGAAGCCAGATAATTACAGTCAAATTTACTCTGAGAGCGGAAATTTATGCGCAGTTTTCCCTTCTGGTCCTTGACCTCCTTAAAAATAATTGCCAGCTCCACCCCGGAAATCGCGCGCATAATACTTAAGGCGGTTTCCGCCAAATCAATAGAAGCAAACTTAGACTTGAGTATCTTGCGAGAGATATTCGCCCAGGCAATCCTTCCGCGCGCGTCATGCCTTATGGTAGACAAAACCTCGCTGAGCAGTTTAATGTCGGCGAATTTACTGTTTTCAAAAAGCCGGTTATAAACAAAACGGGGCGAAACCCCTTTTTCAATCAAAGAAGCGGCAACGCGGTAAGACTTGGCGCTGGCGTTATTGTAGCGGAAAGAGCCGGTGTCAACCATCATCCCGGAATAAAGCATCAGGGCGGCGTCCGCGTCTATCTCGATTTTTAATTCCCGGTAAAGCTGATGCACCATCTCGCAGGTTGAAGAGGCATGCGGGATAACCCAATTCACCTTGGTAAACCTTGTATTTGAAATATGGTGGTCAATATTTAAACTGTTTTTCTCCGGATTGAATAATTCCCCGGCCTTGCCCGCGCGGCTTATCTCCGAGCAATCCAAAAAAACCATACAATCAAATTCCCCTAACTTGCGCGGAAAAATTTTGATAGTGCCTATCCCCGGGAGAAATTTACATTCTTCGGGAATTTGGCTTTCATTAATAATGTATCCTTCTTTATCAAGCTTCTTTAAAAGACGCGAAAAGGCCAGCTCCGAGCCGATGGCATCGGCCTCAGGATTTATGTGGGTGGTGATTAAGAAGGTTTTATTCTTCCTGATTACATCAATAGTTCGACTGAGATCACTATTAACCCTTCGACTCCGCTCAGGGTTAACTGCTTTTTTTAGACTCATTCTTTAACCTTTCGATCTTTTCCGAGATATTAATGCTGTATTCCACCGACTCATCCAGCTTAAAAATTATCTCCGGCACAAAACGCAGTTTAAGATGCTCTCCCAACCTCTTACGGATAAACCCCGCGGCTGACTCCAGGCCCTCACCGGCCTTGTCCTTTTGTTTTTGCGAACCAAAAACGCTGAAATACACCTTGACCAGCCTTAAGTCCTTGGTTACCTCCGCCCGCATAATAGTAATAAAACCCAGACGCGGGTCATTGAGCTCGTCATGGATAATACTGCCTATCTCTTTTTTAATGGCCTGGGACACCTTATCTATTCTACTCATTCCGTTCTCCTGGTTTTGTTATTTTTTTACTTAAACCCTCTACGCGCTTAACCAAAACAACCGCGCCGCATCCCCAGCCTATCCTTGGCTCTTAAAATTATACTCTTTATTGCCTCTCTATTCAAGGAAATATGTCTTTTNNTTTTTATTTTTTCGATATCTTCGGGTTTAACCGATTTCATTTTCTGCTCCAACGACGATGCGCTGTCGTTTTTTATTACCCGGGGATTGATTAATTTATGCAATAAAACCTGAAGGGCCCAGGAAATAAGCAGACAAACCATCGTTATAATCATTACCTTCTGATTCATAAAATTCCTTCTTCGGGGACACATCGCTTATTCCTTCCTCTCTCCCATTTCTCAGGCCTCAGAATTCCGCTTGTTATCTTTCCCGGGCCGTCTATAAATCTCTCTCGCTTATATTGTACCTTTTGCACCCTTGTTCTTGTACCTTACTTTCTAAGATTACCGATTTCTGCGAGATGCGTAGGTAAAAGGCAAGAAGTAACTCCGCCAAGACCCTTCGGATGACATAAGCTGATTTGTCCCGAAGAAATAATCAACAATTGCTTCTCTCATGCGGGCAATTTCTTTTAGGTGGGCATAATTCCTATCATTATCTAAGGTCAGATCAATTAATTCTAGGGCTCGTTCAAATGCCTTTTGAGCATAATCAGTATTCTTCTTTATCCGCCAGTTAAGCGCGCGCTCAACCTCACTGCCGATATTTGCCATTTGCTCAAGGAGCGATAATCGGCTCCAGCGGCCCGCAGCTAGATCTTTATGCTGATAGCTCATCGTGTAATCATTTTCGCGGCTATCGCAATAATTTTCTTACGCAATTCTTCATTCTCTATGCCACGNNAAGCAATGCTTCTAGATCAGAGTGAAGTTCGGCATCAACCGCGATCAAACCTCTCTCAACATCAACAACAGCCTTTACTAAATTACCAAAAGTAGCTGCGGCCATCGCTTTAATTTCATCGAGCGTTATGTTTTCCGTTATGATTTTCATACTGAGCATCATAGGGGTCAGGTCTATTTTTTAAGCATTACTCCTGCTCGCAATAATATACGACTCCGGGGAATTCTATCCGTAGCGGATGCGCCATATTTGAACTATGACACTTTGAATGTCTCATGTCAATAAAGTAGATCTGGCCCCTTTTGCTTCTAATTTCTTATTATATCTTTGACGGATTGCAAAGGTTTTCTTCAGAGTGAGCCGCGCGGCCGCAATTCTTGCAATAAAACCGGGCGTCTTTAACAAGCTCTTTTATTCTCCCCAAATCTTTCTGAATGATTATCTGACATATATGATTTTTCGCATGGCAGTCCTGAGACCCCCTGCACTGTTGAGCGTCATTATTACCCATACACCCCCCTTATTGTCCCGTTTAGATACTGCTACATTAACTTTATTCTTTAAAAAAANNCTTGGCTCAGTCAACTATCAGTAAGCTCTATATCTTTTTCGGCTTGCACACTTCAGATTTTTTAACAGCAACCCTGCCGCAGCCTTCACATACATAGGAAAGCTTTTCCATCTTTGGTTTGCATACATGCCGGGGATCACCAACCACCGCGCCGCAATATTCGCAGCTAAAGGCCTTATTTGAAATCACCGGGGTACAAAGATGCCCCTTGCTGGCAGCAGCCGCTCCACAGGTTGAACAGATATATTTCTTTTTCATTACGCGCTCCCCCTTTTTTATCGCCTTCCCTATTCCCTTTTCAATATACCGGATAGCCCCTTTAGGGCAGGCAGGAATACAAATACCGTCAAGGTCGCATTTTTCATCATCAATGACTGCTGTGCCGCCTTTGACTGAAATAGCCTTTTCCGGACATACCTTCACACATTCACCGCTTAAGCGGCATTTCCTTGGATCAATAAAGACTCTCATCGTACGCTATCCCCTCCTGCGAATACGGTCAAAGCTGGGCCTGCGGCAACGGTTAAATCCTATCCACCATAAGGCCGTCTACTTTCGACAGTTTCTTTGTTGATATTTTAGGTTTAATTTATGTGTCCGTCAAGGTAAAAGTTCGTCTCGGTTCGTCCCCTTTTGCTTCAGAAATATTTTCACCTCTAATTTATGAAAAAGCTACCTGCAAAACATGTGTTGTAGCGCTTTTTTCTTCTTTAGTTTTTGGTTTTACGATAATTTCTACATCAGTATCTAAAGCATTCAACAATTCAAAAAGGTGATCCATTGAAAAATTACTAAGCCTGCCATTCACCAAACAAGAAACTTTTGATTGAGGAATGCCCAGTATCGCTGCTGCTTGTTTCTGAGTCAAACCCCGCTTTTTAATAATGTCCGATACCAGAAACATTACCTGGGCACGAGCCTGCGCTCTTTCAGGATGAGTAGCGCCGATATCCGCGAAAATATTATCGCTCCCCTTATGGATCAGTTCTTTTGTCTTCATAATTTATTCACTTCTCTTATAGTTTGTATTATAATTTCAAAATTTGAAATTATGCATGCAAGGCTTCCATGACTGTCTGTGGATTAGCTTCTGCTACCTTAAGCAAGGCCAATGCCGGGCCTTCAGGTTTCCTTCTGCCCTGTTCCCAATTCTGTAAAGTATCGACACTAACCCCAATCATATGGGCAAAGGTTGCTTGAGATGCGTGAAGCTTCATGCGTATCCTTTTTACCATTATAGGATGGAACTTATAAACTCTAGCAGTTTTTAGCTTGCCAGTATGTATTTTTCTGACCTGATTGATACTCGTTAATAAATCTTTAAAATCTGTGTTTTTCATAGCACACCCTCCTTCACGTACTCCTTCAATATTTTCATCTGTTCCTTTGTTAAGTCCTCTTGTTCTGACTTCTTATAAGGAAGCAGCATATATATCTTTTCATCTTGCGTATACCAATAATATATAATCCGTAATCCGCCCCTTTTGCCTCTGCCTGGAATAACCCAGCGCAATTTCCTCAAACCTCTACCTCCGGGGATAACCGCACCTGCTTCTGGGTTAATTACCAATGTCCATTGCAACTTACTATACTCATCATCAGAAAGAACGTCTTTTATTTTTTTAGTAAAAATGGGAGTCTCAATAATCTCCATATTGCTCTCCTTCCAGTTAAAGTATACGCCATTGACGCATACTTGTCAAGTTTTTATTTAGCGTAAAAGCTCCAATCATCCGCTTATCTTACGCGCGTGATTTACTTCATTGCCGACCAGACCAACGAAACCACCTCCCCGGGCAGTCGTCTGACTGCGGGCTTTTATGGCGATATAAACGCTTTAGAACCGAAAAAACACCCCGGAATCACACTAGAATCGTCATGTTCCCTCGGAATACGCCAGCCCAAGACAGACTCCGGCCTTACGCCTTAGCCGAAGCATCCCGCTAAGCGCCTTAAAACTGCCTTAAAATAATGAGAATTTTTGAAGAGAATTTGCCTGATTTGAGGCTTTTGAATTTCAAGGGGGTGCAGAAAAGATGAGACCTACGAAACTACTCGTGGGAACCAGCTATAACCTGCGGTAAAATAGACGGTTAAGATGTTTTTGAACCATTAACCGAAAGGAGGCTTTAAAGATCGTGAACTACACCAATTCTTATACCATAAACGGCTCGCTTTTCCAAGAGTTTCTGTCGCTCTTGGGCAGGATGACCCAAGGCCAGCTGATCCGCCAGATTGAATACATGAGCTTTCGAAAGAAAAGGGGTCACACCTATTTTCTCACCCTTTTTTAGGCCTCCCCCTTGGTTTTACTTCAAAATTAACTTGGAATTTTTCTTTTAACTTATCTGTAAACTCTTTTCCCCCGAATCCTTTTTGTTGCTGAATTACGGTTCTTAGTAAATTCAACTGGCTATCAGCGGCTGATTCTTGTTCATTGAAAAATTTACTATATTCCTGCCTTCTATCGCCGATTATGTTTATTGTTAGTATTTCGCCGGCCTTTCCTTTAAGATTAGCCGCGGCGCTTGAATGCGCATACGTTTCCGCTTTTAACACCACTCCCGCTCTCACGGGATTCTTTTCTATATACCTGGCAAACACCCATTCGCTCTCCGGCTCAATTATATTTAGTTTATAACGATTCTCCCAGATCTTACCGCTCCTCTTGTATTTTCGATTAAAATATTGCGCATAGGTTTGAGATATGCTTTTCATTAGTTGAATTAACCCTTTTTCCTGCTCGGGATAAATCAATAAATGAAAGTGATTAGTCATTACACAATACGCGCCTACACGTACTTTGTTTTTGTTTCCGTATTTTTTTAATTGTTTTAAGAAATAATTCTTATCGCTAGAATCCAGAAAAACATTTTGACGATTATTTCCACGCTGAAGAGCATGGTGAGGCAGGCGAGGAATGATATAACGAATCTTTCTTGGCATACCGATAATTATACAAGAGGCAAAGGCTTCTGTCTATCAGAAAATAGGTGTGACCCCTTTTTTCCTGACCCCTTTTTTCCGTTTTTTATTCCTCCTTTTTTTAATTTACGGCGGAGTAATAACCCGCAGGCTTGAAGATACCTTGAGGCAAACCCCAAGGATAAAAATAGAGGCGAATTNNTGGATGAAGGAAATTACGGCAGGCAAAACCAACGGTAGAGAAAACTTAGTCAGTCGTTAACTATGTTTTTGAGGTTATTGAGAAGATTCCTTAGGGGAGGAGGTTTGGGGAGCCCCCTTTGGGGGCAGATGGGCAAACTTTAAAAAAGAGTCTTATTATGTGCGGCTTTAACGCTTATAAAGCGTTAAAGCATAACGATTCCGCAGGAATGGTTATGAGCACGCTTCGCTTTATCCTCTTTTTAAAAAGAGGATAAAGGAATAAGTCTCTTTTTTAAAGTGGGTGGCGGGGGAAAAGCTTTGAAATGCTGAAAGGAAAATTTAAAGAGAAGGGGTATTGAGTAACATCTATCTTGCCCTGCTCAATGTCATCCGTCATCCTATTAAACTCAGGCCTGTTGGTATTTTTGGCAGATACCCCGGCATCTTTGTAAATTTCGATTACAGGCCAGTCTTCTTTAGAATCTCTCAGCCTATATCTTTTCGTATTCAGCATTGCTTACATCTATAACCTTACCATCCCTAAAATATACAAACAGTCTACTATTTTCATTGAAATAATAATACCAGACATCTATGTCTTTATTGGCTTTGGAATATTTAGGCTCGCCAAGTATCTGTTTAACTTGTTTTTGAGTAGAGCCTTTTTGAATGTTACCGTAAGGGGTAGTGAAATCTGTTGAGACTGCGGATTTTTCTTCTGCATAGAGCTTACTATTGAGAGTATGGCTTAGGGCAAGAATAGAAGATATCAAACAAGCAAGTATTAATTGTTTTTTATTCATCTTTCTCATCTTCTTCGCTTTCTTTATCTTCATTATTTTGATTATTTACGTATATATTTTTCCTTCCTTTTTTCATACAAACACCATAAATACTCCCTCCTGATTTTACACACACGTTGCTAACACCGCAATCTGTATCAAATGAGCACAATAAAAAAGGCTGAACGATTAAGTCCAGCCCTGCTCAAAATCCAACTCTCATTATATACGCTACTTATCTTTATAGCGAATAGCTACCCCGCTTGCCCAATAGCGTCCATTAGGGGCAATACCGGAAGATATTAGAATTACTGCATTAGCTCCAAGTGGTGCAGATTTTGTCCTTAAAGAATTGTGCATCTTTGCTGCTTCTGCTGTGGCCCAGTTTTGAGTAGTTACTGTAGCAATTTCAGTAAAGCTACGATCGGGTTTAGTTATAAGTATTTCAATTTCATCTGGATCTGTCGGCGGGAAATACCCTTTGCCTGTTTTCGTTATATAAATAGTTGCACAGCCACATATCATTAAAACTACACACAGCAGGCCTAAAAAATATGTTTTTTTCATAAAAACTCTCCTTTTGTTATTCTTTTTTATATTTTATGGCCGTGCCAATGAAACCAGTACAACTATTTGAATACCTGTCTTTTTCTGCCCAAATCTCTGAAGTGGAATATGAGCCACCAGTACATGTTACAATCACAGCATCAGCACCAATTTCTGCAGCCCTTTTCTGCAAGTACTTAAAAGAAGCCCGTGAGGCTTGCAAATCTGCAATTACAATATAAGGTTGTGTTGGTGCTTCTCTCAACACCTTAACTTCCTTAATATCTCTTGCAGGAAGTTTTTCTTTCAAGTAATACCTATTTGCTTCATTTACTACGCACCCGGTTAGGAACAAGCAGATAAATAGTATAAAAACTATAAGTTGCCTCATAAGTCTACCCCATATTTAGAGAAATTGTGCTTAGATATGTATGATACCACTGGGATATTAAAAATCAATCTTTTAATTTGAGGAGCTTCTTGAGCATTAACCTTGTTCTACGGGGCGATTTAGGGTAAGGTAGCTACCAATTTCCACTCAAATGTTGTATTCAGACTGCGTCATAATCAAGTTTTTGCTCAAAAACGGTATAGCATAATTTGATAGACCTATTTAAGATTACATTAGATTGTGGCATAAAATAATTGTGACACAGCCTGATTGCGTTCACAACGTGCTGATAATGTTATGTATTCAATACCCCCCTCTAATATTATCACCAGGGACCTAAAAAGGTATATCTAAACACTCTTTAATCCTATTGGCGTGCATTTTAACAGGCTTGTGCCTATCTAATTCCCAATTAACGATGGTCATTTCATCAACCTTTAGCAGCCTTGCCAACTCAGGTAGATATAACCCTTTCTCCATCCTACACTTACGGATTCTTTGTCCTAAAGTCTTATCCGGATAGCGTGATATTCTGAAGGTTAATTTGATTGGGGGTTGGTGGTTTGGTTGGCTACGCTTGCCCGTGCGGTTATTATACCAACCTATAAAAACTGCTCTTATTTAACTACTGAAATCCAAAATTACCTGAATAAAATTGACTGTAAAAATAAACAACTTTTTAATCTACTTCTTTTTCTTCAGGCAGATACATTTCTTTTCTATCCTGAATTTCAGAATCATCCCTAAAATATGAGGTGGTGCCGTCTTTATTTGCAATCGTATTAAGTTTCTCTTTCTCTGATTCTGATAAGATCCCGGACATAGCTTCGTTATAGTC
>DOMD01000185.1 GCA_003510525.1 Candidatus Omnitrophota bacterium | reverse complement strand
CATCGGCAACATCTCCTCTGCCGCAATCTTTAAATAATGTGTTTTTTACCGTTATGCCTGATGAAGATGTGGTATCAATCGCGTCTCCGCTGGAACCGATCAAGGTGCAGCGGTCTATTGATAATAAAGGGCTGTTCTGGCAATTCACCAAAGCAGTGTTTGATGTGCCCTTGGCCACGCAGTTTAGCAGACCATAGTTCATATTCGAATCCGGCCTAAATGGCGTAAAATTGCCCACATTTAAAGCGATACACNNCCGCTCGCGCCGGATTTGACCCCGTCAAATCTGACTATTACCCTGCGCAAAGTAACTCTGTGGGTATGCGGCGCGCCCGCGTCCGGATATTTACCATAGATGCTCACCCCGGTCCTGGCAACGCCCCAAAACCAGCTGTCTTCAACTAAGATATCCTCTCCGTAATTGCCGATAGCGCACAACGCGTCGCTCGTCCCGCCAGCGTTCCTCCCGCTGACTCTTTTTATCTCAATATGATGCGCCATGTTTGAATCATCTGTCCCAGACACAATAACAACATCCTGATTTGATTCTTTACAGTAAAAGCCCATTATTCTTATATAAGACTTTGCCCCGTGAATCCATATAGGAGTTCTTGTTCCGGCACCGTCTATTATCGCTTTTCCGTCATTTTGGGCCCGCACTACCGTATATGCTCCAGCTGTTCCGCTTGGCGGGTTGTTAATATTGCTGTCCTCATAATCGTAAGTACCATCCATAAAGATAAAAGTATCTCCTGAAGCGCCTCTTGAAAAAAGAACCGGAACGGTCCTTACGGGCCTAGCTTCTGTTGCGCTATTGGCATCACTGCCTCCGGGAGAGATATAGTATTCGGCTGATCTCGCCTCAACTGTTAAGGCGAATACCATGATTAGAATAAATAATGCTCGGGTTAGGTTATGGCGCGCGGTGCTGTGGAATTTGCCTAAGGAAAACATTTTCATAGTTATTACTTTTATCAATCAGGCGGATTTATCTGGCAAACATATCTATGTTAAATATGGGCAGGAGAATTGAAAAGACCATCAGCACCAAAATACCGCCGATAAAGAGAATAAGCACCGGTTCGGTAAGCGAGACCATTGTTTTTACGCTCCGGTTCACCTCGCTTTCGTAAGTAGCGGCAATCCGGTTAAGCATCTCGGCGAGTTCNNCTTTGGCCTTTACGAATATTTTCCTTAAAAGAGAGAAGCTTTTTTCTAAAGACGCGGTTATCCACGCTAAAACTCACCGCCTCCAGCGCCTCTACCATCGGCACCCCGCTTTTAAGCAGAACCCCTAAGGCATAGGAAAACCGGGCGATTTCCATTTTTTGAATTATATTTCTGAATAAAGGTAAGCGCAGGATAAACCCATCCACCACTAATCTATTCTGCTCGGCCTTGTAATAAGATTTGGCAAAAACAATTCCCGGAACACTTGCTACTATCAATACTCATCCGAATCTGCTCAACAGCGCGCTGACCCGGATAATAATTCGCGTAGGAAGCGGCAAGGCCTGGTCAAAATCAGAAAACATTGACACAAAGCGGGGAATAAAAAATGCCACCAGGATAAATATAGAGACCGCCCCGGCCGTAAAAAGAAATGCCGGATAGGTTAAGGCGGATTTTACCTGGGCGATGAGCTCGTCTTCCTTCTCTTTAAATTCCGCCAGCCGTCCCAGGGTCTCATCCATCTTTCCGCTCAGCTCGCCTATCCTTATCATATTGAGGTAAAAAAATGAAAACGCCTCCGGATGACGGGCTAAGGCCAGGGAAAAATAAGCCCCTTTCTCAATCTGTTCATATAAATCGCTGACTAATTTTTTTAAACTGGGATGCCGCGATTGGCCCTTGAGGGTTGCTAAGGCCGCGGCTAAGGAAAAACCGGAATGAATAAGATTTGCCAATTGGCGGGTGAAGGCCGCGATATCCCGGGAATGTATCTTTTTATAACTTTTTTTTAACGGCCGGGAGCTTATTTCCTCCACAGAAATAGGATATAGCCCTTCTTGCCTTAATCTTTTAATAACAACTGTTTTATTTTCCGCCTGGATGATTCCGCTTTTGAACTCACCGGGGCCAACCTTTGCCTTATAGGAAAACTGTCGCATTTTCTCTTACCCCACGGCTATAACGCCTGGTCTTCCTGGGTAACCCGCAAAACTTCCTCTATGGTGGTCAGCCCCTCTTGCACTTTCGCCCACCCCGCTTCTTTCAAAACCTTCATCCCTGAAGATACCGCTTTTTCCTTTATTTGGTGCGCCGGTAATTTTTTAAGAATCATCTCTCTGGTTTGGTCAGAAACCTCCAGCATCTCAAAGATTCCCGTGCGGCCTTTATAGCCGCTGAAGCGGCAGGCTTCGCATCCCCGGCCATGAAAAAAAGACTGCCGCGTAGGGATGTTGGGCGCGAATTGCGTAAGCAGGGCGGAATCAGGATCATATTTTTCTTTACAATGCGGACAAATCAGCCGGACTAATCTTTGGGCGATAATAAGAATAACCGATGAGGAAACCAGGAATGAATCAATTCCCATATCCAGCAAACGGGTAATCGCTCCGGGAGCGTCATTGGTATGCAAAGTGCTAAAAACAAGATGGCCGGTTAAAGAGATGCGTACTGCCAATTCCGCGGTCTCCGCGTCCCTTATTTCTCCCAGCATCATTACATTAGGGTCATGCCTCAACATTGAGCGTAAGGCATTGGCGAAGGTAAAGCCAATCTTCGGCTCTATCTGCATCTGGGTAATACCTTTTAATTGATATTCAATCGGGTCTTCAATAGTAAGGATTTTACGCTGGGCGGAATTTATCTTATTTAAGCAGGCATAGAGCGTGGTGGTCTTGCCACTGCCGGTAGGCCCGGTAACTAAAATAATTCCGTGAGGCCGCTTAATCATTTTATCCAGAATCTTAAGCTCATAAGAGCCAAGCCCTAACCCCTCCTCTAAGCCGCCGATAGCCAGGTTGGAACGCGACAGGATTCGAATCCCGATACTTTCTCCAAAAGGAGTAGGCATAATGGATATCCTCAGGTCGTATAATTCATTACCCATCTTAATGTTTATCCGGCCATCCTGCGGCCGGCGCTTCTCGGCAATATCTAAATTCGCCATAACCTTGACCCGGGTGGCAATTGAGGCTTGAAAATGTTTTATCGCGGCCGGACAAGGCACCTCATACAAAATCCCGTCTATACGGTAACGGATGCGCAGATCATTCTCAAACGGCTCAAAATGAATATCCGTTGCCCGCTGTTTTATACTGTCTAAAAGCACCTCATTTAAGAATTTAATCACCGAAGGGTCAATTGTTATATCCTTGATATCCTTATCATGTTCCGGAGTAAGCACCTCTAAGTCCAGCGCCGCTCCCACTGACATCGCCTCCATAGTCTCTGCTCCCACTCCATAGAAATTCTTGATTGCCTCCTGGATATCCTTAAACCGCGCCAACACCGGCTCAACCTCCTGGTTTAAAAATAAGCTAATCTCATCAATAACAGATACCTCCACCGGGTCATTAACGGCAATCTGAATCACGTCTTCCTTAAGTTTTAAGGGCATAAAATTATAGTGCGTAACCAACCTGGCCGGGACCTTCCTGGCTAAGACACTGTCTACATCTTCCAAGCTAATCCTTTTATAAGGAAGGCCTAACTGCTGAGAAAGCGCCTCCAACAGGCTGTCTTCAGCAATGAGGCCTTTAGAGATAAGAATATGAACCAGGGAAACAGAGGTTTTCTTATGCTGGGCCAGGCAATCCTGCCAACGCTGGCTGTCTATGTTAAATCT